>JAYVRP010000155.1:0-8076 GCA_043776215.1 Rhodoferax sp.
CGCATTCGCCCAGGATCCCATCTACCGTTGCGGCAACGAGTACACCAATACGGTGCCTGAGGCGCAAAAGGCGAACTGCAAACTGGTGCAGGGTGGCAACGTCACGGTAGTGCAGGGTTTCAGGCCTCCCGTGGCCAGTACACAGCCGGTCAAGGTGGCAACGGCAGCTCAGAGTGGATCCCGGGTGGACTCCGCCGAGCAGAAGTCGCGCGACTCGGACGCCCGGCTCATTCTGGAAGCAGAGCTCAAGAAATCAGAGGCGCGGCGCGTGGAACTGAGCCTCGAATACAACAACGGCGAACCGGAAAAGCGCGGTGACGAAGCGCGTAACTACCAAAAATACACCGAACGGGTCGCCGAGCTGAAAGCCAGTCTGGCCCGCAATGACAGCGACATTGCCGGCATACGTCGTGAACTCGGGCGTGTTCCCGCTGCCAAGTAACAGGCTTGATCCAACCCGAACCCGCCGTCCCCCCAGGCTCGACAACTGCGCATCTGCGAAGCTTTGATCTGCTCGCCACCTTGGTGGCGGTGGTTCGGTCCGATGGCACGGTGCTATTTGCCAACTCCGCGCTCGAGGATGCACTGGGAACCTCGCGGCGCATCATTGAAGAGTCGCAGTTTGCCGATTGCTTCACCGAGCCGGACATCCTGAAAAATGCATTGCTGGGTGCGCGTGGCAACCAGTTTGCCGCGCTGCGGTACGACGCTTGGCTCAGGCGGCTCAAGCATGAGCCGATTCCCGTGCATGTGATCGTCACACAAACAGAGCAGCCCGACCAAATTGTCGTGGAGATGTTGCCCCAGGAGCAGCAGGCACGCCAGGGTCGCGAAGAACGTCTGGCCGATCAGGCGCAGGCCAACAAGGAATTGATCCGAAACCTTGCGCACGAGATCAAGAACCCGCTGGGGGGAATCCGGGGTGCGGCTCAACTTCTTGAAATGGAGATCGAAGAACGCGGGCTCAAGGAGTACACGCAGGTCATCATCCGTGAGGCAGACCGCCTGCAGACGCTGGTAGACCGGCTGCTGGCACCGCATCGGCGTGCGCAACTGGTGGAGGACGTAAACATCCATGAGGTCTGCGAGCGCGTGCGCTCGTTGATCCTGGCGGAGTTCCCCCGCGGTCTGAAGGTCGTGCGGGACTACGACACGTCCATTCCCCAGCTACGTGCCGACCGCGAGCAGTTGATCCAGACCGTGCTCAACATTGCGCAAAACGCTTGCCAGGCGCTATCCGAACGTATTGCTGCGGGAGATGCGCGACTGACCTTGCGCACGCGGGTTGCGCGACAAGTTACTTTTGGCAAGCAACGGTACCGGTTGGCACTGGAATTGCATGTCATCGACAACGGGCCTGGTGTACCAGACTCGATCAAGGACCACATCTTCTATCCGCTGGTGTCAGGGCGCGAAGGTGGTTCAGGACTGGGGCTGACGCTGGCGCAAACCTTTGTTCAGCAGCACCATGGCTTGATCGAAGTAGAAAGTGTGCCGGGGCGGACGGATTTCAAGATTCTCATTCCCCTTCCCTAGTTGTTCGAGGACCACCCACTTATGAAGCCGATATGGATCGTGGACGATGACCAGTCCATTCGCTTCGTTCTGGAAAAGGCGCTGCTGCGCGAAAACCTCGCCACGCGCAGCTTCACGAATGCGCGTGATGTACTTACCGCTCTGGATGCCTCCAACGACAAGGATGGTCCGCAAATCCTTGTGAGCGACATTCGCATGCCAGGAGGCTCGGGGCTGGACTTGCTGGACAAGGTGAAGGCAAAGCACCCCGGCTTGCCTGTCATCATCATGACCGCATTCTCGGACCTGGACAGTGCGGTGTCGGCATTCCAGGGTGGCGCGTTCGAATACCTGCCCAAACCCTTCGATCTGCCCAAGGCCGTGGAACTGATCCGCCGCGCAGTGCAGGAAAGCCAGCGCGAAGAAGTTGCGGAGCAACGCGTCGAGACCGCACCGGAAATGCTCGGCCAGGCGCCGGCGATGCAGGACGTGTTTCGCGCCATCGGCCGTCTGAGCCAGAGCAACGTCACGGTCATGATCACCGGCGAGTCGGGCACTGGCAAGGAACTGGTCGCGCGCGCACTGCACAAGCATTCACCGCGCGGCAGCGCCGGCAACAACGGGCCCTTTGTGGCCATCAATACCGCGGCGATTCCCAAGGACTTACTGGAAAGCGAATTGTTCGGTCACGAACGCGGCGCCTTCACCGGCGCGCAGACCATGCGGCGCGGGCGTTTCGAGCAAGCCGATGGCGGAACCCTGTTCCTCGATGAGATCGGCGACATGCCATTTGACTTGCAGACGCGCTTGCTGCGAGTGCTCAGCGACGGCCATTTCTACCGCGTCGGCGGGCACAGCGCGGTCAAGACCAATGTGCGGGTGATCGCCGCCACGCACCAGGACCTGGAGCTTCGGGTACGCGAGGGCGCCTTTCGCGAAGACCTGTTCCACCGGCTCAACGTGATCCGCCTGCGGCTGCCGCCATTGCGCGAGCGCCGGGAGGACGTGCCGATGCTGACGCGTCATTTTCTGGCCGTCAGCGCCGTGCAGCTTGGCGTGGAACCCAAACGCATCACCGATCAGGCGCTGGCACGTCTGGGCGGATTTTCTTTTCCCGGCAATGTGCGCCAGTTGGAAAACATCTGCCATTGGTTGACCGTGATGGCACCCGCGCAAGTGATCGAACCCAAGGACTTGCCCCCGGAAGTGCTGGCTGCATCAGGCAGTTTGGCTGGGCCTGAACCAGCGCTGGCGTCGTCTATGGCGACGCCGGCCGTGCTGTGCGTTGCAGCGCCACCACGGCCGGTGGTGGCCACCGTGCCCGCCGGTCATGATGCCTTCGCCGACGGAGGGCTGGTATTGCCGATGCCCATCATCGACGCGGCTGCTTCGCCATGGGAGAAGTCCCTGTCCGACGAAGCCTTCGATCTGCTCACTGGTGGCCAACCCGACGTTTGGGACGTTCTGACACGGCGATTCGAAGCGCGGCTGATCGAGGCTGCGTTGCTGGTCACCAAAGGCCGCCGGATCGAAGCAGCCCAGAAACTCGGTATCGGCCGCAATACCATCACGCGAAAGATCCAGGAACTGGGCCTGGAATAACTGGCGCTGACTACACTGCCAGATTGACCACCACAGGCGCATGGTCGCTGGGGCGTTCGTTCTTGCGGGGTGCCGTGTCGATCACACAAGACACCACCTGCGGGACCACGGCCGCACTCACCAAAATGTGGTCGATCCGCATGCCCCGATTGCGCCGGAAGGCGAAATCGCGGTAGTCCCACCAGCTGTAACTCTTCGGCGCCTGTACGAACAGGCGGTGGGCATCGGTCAGGCCCAGCGCAACGAGTGCGCGCAACTGGTAACGCTCCTCCTCGGTACAGTGGATCGTGTCTTTCAGGCCGACAGGGTCCCACACGTCGGCGTCGTCAAAGGTGATGTTGTAGTCACCCATCAGCACCAGTTTGGGGTGCTGCTCCATTTCAGCACGCACCCATTGGCGCAAGGCCTTGAGCCAGTGCATCTTGTATTCGAACTTGTCGCTGCCCGGCGCCTGGCCATTGGGAAAATAGGCTCCGATCACACGAACGCCGTTCACCGTGGCCGCGATCACCCGCGCCATGTCATCCGAAAACCCGGGAATGTTGCGCACCACGTCCGTGACGCCCGAGCGAGTGAGTAACGCCACCCCGTTGTAGGTCTTTTGGCCGAACGACTGTGACTGGTATCCCGCGGCGGCAAACTCCGCCGCCGGAAATTTGTCGTCCGTCATCTTGATTTCCTGCAGTGCCAGCACGTCGACCGGATGCGTCGCCAGCCAGTCGAGAACCTGCGGCAGCCGCACTGTCAGCGAGTTGATATTCCAGGTGGCAAGTTGCACGGTGCTTTGACTCAAATATGCAGGGCTGCCAGGATGCCAACCACCAGGCCCCCGCCGCCCAGGGCAAACATGGCGTACTCGAACCACTTCTTGCGGGTCAACAGGGCAATGGCGGCCATGGCGATGGCCACTTGGAGGAGGGTGGTGGCCTGTGCCCAGCGGTGGTGCTGGTGCATCTGTTCGTCACTTTGCTTGTCCCACTGGGTGGCATCGGACTCCAGCTTTTCAGCGGCCGTCTTTATCTCGGTTTTTTCCTTTTCGTACCGATCGACTTTCGACTGGTAATTGGGTTTCTTGTCGTCCGCGGCCAAGTCCCGGGCCAGTTCCGCGAGCGCCTGCTTGGTGCTCTTGGCCTGAAAGTAGTTCCACTGGTTCGACGCCTCAGTCTTTTTCAATGCGGCATTGTTCTTGTACAGCCCGGCGTTGGCCTGCGTAGCCCCGCCCATGTACGAGAAGATCGCTCCGACGGTGGCAATGATGGCCGTGATCACTGCTATTTGGGCCACCATGCCGCCGCCCTTGTCATGCTCGCCATGCCCGCCCTGAGCGGCGTGCTCGAGTTCGTGGTCGTGCGGGCCATGGACGTGAAAATCGTGTCCGGACATAGTTCAGATTCCTTGTGGGTTGGGTGGCTGGAGGTAGGTCACGAATGCGAAACGCATTCCCGTGCTGGAGGTATGTTGTTCGCGGCTGCTTTCAACCCAGGAGCCATCCAGTGTCGGCGCGTGGGTGTCACCCGTGACATTGATGTCGAGTTCGGTCACGGCGGCGCGAGAAGCAACGGGAAGCGCAAGGCGGTACAGCTGCGCGCCTCCGATCACCCACACGTCGGCAGGGGTAGGCTCCAACGTGGCGCAGATGGCAAGTGCCTGCGGCAGGTCGCCGGCTGCACGTGCCCCGACGGCGCTCCAGTCTACTTGCCGCGTGACAACGAGGTTGGCCCGCCCTGGCAGCGGGCGAAAGCGCGGTGGCAGGGAGTCCCAGGTCTTGCGTCCCATGACAACCGGACAGCCGGCAGTCAGTCGTTTGAAATGGGCCAGGTCTTCGGGCAAGTGCCACGGCAGAGCGCCATCGCGCCCGATCACACCATTGCGCGAACGCGCAAAAATCAGGTTGACCCGCATGGCCTCGTCAATGTCTCAGACCGCCACGGGTGCCGCAATGGCAGGGTGGCACTGGTAGTTCTGCACTTCGAAGTCTTCGAAGGCATAGTCGAAGATGGACGGTGCTTTGCGTTTGATCAGCAAGCTGGGGTAGGCATACGGTGCGCGAGCGAGTTGGCGTTCCACCTGGTCGTGGTGGTTGCTGTAGATGTGGCAGTCCCCGCCGGTCCAGATGAAGCCCCCCACGCCGAGGTCGCATTGTTGCGCCACCATGTGGGTCAGCAGGGCGTAACTGGCGATGTTGAACGGCACGCCGAGAAAGATGTCGGCGCTGCGCTGGTAGAGCTGGCAACTCAGTTTTCCGTTGGCCACATAAAACTGGAAGAACGCGTGGCAGGGCATCAGCGCCATCTTGTCCAGGTCGGCCACGTTCCACGCGCTCACCAGCATGCGCCGCGAGTCGGGGTTGGTCTGCAGCGTCTGCATGACCTGCGCGATCTGATCGATGTGCCGGCCGTCAGGCGCCGGCCAACTGCGCCATTGAACGCCGTAGACCGGGCCCAGTTCGCCGTCCGCCCGGGCCCATTCGTCCCAGATCGACACACCTCGCTCCTTGAGCCAGAGGTTGCTCGACGAGCCGGTCAGGAACCACAGCAGTTCCTGGATGATCGAGCGCAGATGCACCTTCTTGGTTGTGACGAGCGGAAAACCTTCCTCCAGGTCGAAGCGCATCTGGTAGCCGAACACACTGCGTGTCCCGGTGCCGGTACGGTCGGTCTTGTGCACGCCGTGCTGGTGCACATGGCGCATGAAATCCTCGTACTGGGAGCGGGTCGGGGCGGTCATCAGGGTGCGCTGGAAGTTGCGCCCGTAGTATAGGCAGAGATACCGTCTGCGCTGAGCCGCAGCAGGCGGTCGGCGCGCGCGGCGGCGGCCTGCGAATGGGTGACCAGCACCAGCGACGCGCCGTGGGCCCGGGTCTGGTTGACCAGCGCATCCATCACCATGGCGGCGGTTTTGGGGTCGAGGTTGCCGGTGGGTTCATCGGCCAGCAGCAAGGTGGGCCGGTGCACCAGGGCCCGTGCGATGGCCACCCGCTGCAACTGCCCGCCGCTGAGCTGCTGTGGAAGGCGCCCACCCAGGCCCTGCAAACCCACCGCCTGCAGCATCTCCTGCACACGCGCGTTGGTGGCGGCCTTGTCTTTCTGGTGCAGCAGGAGCAGCGGCAGGCCTACGTTTTGCGCCACGTCCAGGTGGGGCAGAACATGAAAGGCCTGGAACACAAAACCGACGTGGCGCCGGCGCAGCTGGGCGCGTTGTTCATCTCTCAGCGCGCCGATGTCGATACCGTCCAGCACTACCCGGCCTTCGTCCCAGGTGTCAAGCCCGGCCATGCAGTTGAGCAGAGTCGACTTGCCTACACCCGACTCACCAACGATGGCCACGAACTCGCCACGTCCAACTTCGAAGCTGACGTTGCAAAATACGCTGACTTGGCCGTAAGTCTTGCGCAAATGCGCGATCTGCAGACTCATGCGTGTAGCGGCGCGAGGTTGGAGGTGAGCGCCAGCAGACGGTCCAGCACCTGCGGGTCATCGCAGGCGAGTACCTGGCGCTGGGTCATGCCCCGCAGCCAGGTGAGCTGTCGCTTGGCCAACTGGCGGGTGGCGAAGATGCCTTTGTCGCGCAGCTCCGCCATAGGTTCCTGGCCTTCCAGCACTTGCCAGGCCTGGCGGTAACCGACACACCGCATTGCCGGCAGGTCGGCGTGCAGGTCGCCACGTGTGCGCAGGGCCCGCACTTCGTCCAGCAAACCGGCATCGAGCATGGCGTCGAAACGCTGCGCAATGCGGGTGTGCAGCCAGCTACGGTCGCGGGGTTCCAGCGACAACAAAGGCATGGCTGACAGAGGTCGGTGGCTGTGCTTCGGCTGGCCGGCGGTCTGGAAGCGGCTGAGCGGGCGCCCCGACACCCGGAACACTTCGAGCGCGCGCTGGATCCGCTGGCTGTCCGCGGGGGCCAGGCGCGCCGCGGTGGGCGGGTCCACCTTGGCCAGTTGGGCATGCATCGCTGGCCAGCCCAGGTGGGCGGCTTCCTGTTCCAGCGCCGTGCGTACGGCCGGATCCGCCGCCGGCATGGCGTCGATTCCCTGCGACAAGGAGCGGAAATACAGCATCGTGCCTCCTACCAGCAGGGCGAGTTTGCCCCGGGCGTTGATGTCTGCCACCAGGCGTTCGGCGTCCCGCACGAACTCGGCTGCACTGTAGGGCTGCAGCGGGTCACGGATATCGATCAAGTGGTGCGGCACGGCGGCCAGATCCGCCGCCGATGGTTTGGCGGTGCCAATGTCCATGCCGCGGTAGACCAGCGCGGAGTCCACGCTGATGATCTCCGTGGGTTGTTGCCCGGCGATCACCAGGGACGCGGCTGATTTGCCGCTTGCCGTGGGCCCGGCCAGTGCAATGCACCGCGGTGGGCCCACCTCAGCGCCCGCCACTGGTGGCTTGGGCAGGGGCACCATGTTGTTGCACGAGTGTCCAGCCGGACAGGGCAATCAGCACGCTCCAGAACCAGACGCCTTGTGTCAGCGGAAGGACGCTGCCGTCCATGTGAGTGCCCAGCCAGCCCCCCATCAGGAAGGCGGCCAACATCATCATGAAACCATTGAGTGCCGACGCCGCTCCGGCAGCCTGGGGAAATGGACCCACCGCACCACTTTGCCCGCAGGGTTGGTGCACGCCATGGGCCAGCATGAACAGGTAGTAGGGCAGCATGATGTACCAGCCACCCTGCGCACCGCCGCTCAGGCCGGTGAGGCCGAACACACCGATCAGGGTGCCACCGGCAAGTGTCATGCCGCTGGCCAAGGCCACTGTGCGCTTCAAGCCCAGGCGGGGCAACAGGCGCCGGCAGATGAAGGTGCCAGCCATGTACGAGAGTGACATCGAAAACATCAGCAGGCCGTACTGCGTCTTGCTGAAATGCAGTACCTGGATGAACACGAAGGAAGACGTCGCCAGGAATGTGAACAGGCCGCCATAGGACGCCGCCGACAAGGCAGACCAGGCCCGGAAGGTC
>JAYVRP010000156.1:0-2458 GCA_043776215.1 Rhodoferax sp.
CGAGTGGTCGCTCGACACCAAGCTCGACATGATTCATGGTGCCGGTTTCGACGGTGTCGGCGTGCGTTTTTTCGACCGTGCCTACGTGCGCGAAGTGACCAGCCGCCTGCGGGACTGGGGCCTGACATGGCAGGCGCAGTGTTACCCCAAGGCTGTCCATGATCTGGTACTCATTCTGGAGCATGTGGCCGAATTCGGCGCCGACCACGTCAACCTGCAGGCCGATGTGCGTCCGCACACCGTTGCAGAGTGCATTCCACTCATCGAAGGCTGGCTTCAACTCGGGCAACAAGCCGGTGTTCCCGTGCACATGGAAACGCACCGCGACCGCATGACCACGGACTTGTTTTTCACCCTGCGCCTGCTCGACCGGTTCCCGGGCCTGCGCCTGACCGGTGACCTCTCGCACTATGTGGTGGGCCGTGAATTCGCGTGGCCGATTTCCGACGAGAACCACCGTCTGATGCACCGGATCATCGACAACTGCTGGGGCTTTCATGGCCGCGTCGCGAGCCGGGAACAGGTGCAGGTGCAGATCAGTTTTGCGCACCAGAAGGACTGGCTCGATCTCTTCATGGGCTGGTGGGAATATGGTTTCCGAAGCTGGCGGCGCCGCGCGCCCAAGGATGCGGTGTTGACCTTCCTGTGCGAACTCGGCCCGCGTGAATACGCCATGACGGGCGCCGATGGTTATGAGTTGTCCGACCGCTGGGAAGAGGCGCAATGCCTGATGCGTCTGGTGCGCGAATTGTGGCAACGGCTGGAACAGGAGGATTGCCCATGAAACCGAATGCCATCAAGAAGGAGGTGCTGGCCGGAAAGACCGTTGCCGGCGCCATGGTGTTCGAGTTCTTCTCGCCCGGCATGAGCGCCATCCTGGCCAACGCCGGTTGCCGCTTCGTGCTGTACGACATGGAGCACACCGGTCTCGGCTTCGAGACACTGAAATGGCTTTTTTCCACCTGCCGCGGCGTGTCGATCGAGCCCATGGTCCGGGTGCCCCGGGGGGAATACACCTGGCTGGCGCGCGCGCTGGACCTCGGCGCGCGGGGCGTGATGATCCCCATGGTCGAATCCCGCGAGCACGCACTGTCGATCATGCAGGCCTGCCGCTATCCGCCAGTGGGCCGGCGTGGCGCGGCATTCGGTTTTGCCCAATGCGACTACCTGGGTGGGGATGTTGCCGTGAAGATCGCCGAGTCGCACGAACGCACCATGGTGATCGCACAAATCGAAACCGAGCATGGGCTGGCCAATGTCGAGGATATTGCCTCGGTCCCGGGCATCGACGTGTTGTGGGTCGGCCATTTCGATCTGTCCAATTTCATGGGGATTCCGGGACAGTTTGCCGATCCGCGTTTTGAGGCGGCGATGCGCAAGGTGGTGCAAGCCTGCCACCGCCACGGCAAGGCGGCCGGCTTCAGGGCCACCGACAGGGCGTGGATCGAACGGGCCAAAGGCATGGGCTACACCATGATTGCGGGCGGCACCGACAACGGCTTGCTGCAACAGGCGTTCACGATCCTGGTGGATCAGATCGACGGGCGCAGCGCATGAATCCGCAGGTGCAGGGCAGCCCGGTCATCGGCCATGTTTGACCTCACCCACAAAGTAGCTCTTGTCACCGGTGCATCACGCGGCCTGGGCTGGGCCATGGCCGAGTCGCTGGCGCGCGCGGGTGCCCATGTGGTGCTCAATGCCCGTGATGCAGCGGCGCTGTCAGCCCGGGTGGAGGCACTGCACGCGCAGGGTTTGTCCGGGGAAGCAGCGGCCTTCGATGTCAACGACACTGCGACGGCGGAGCGTTGTGTGGCGGACATCGTCACGCGTCTTGGGCGCTTCGACATTCTGGTGGCCAACGCCGGCATCAACCACCGCGCACCGATCAGCGGGTTCGCGCTGGAGGACTTTCAACGGGTCATGAACACCAACCTGACGTCGGTGTGGGTCCTGTGCCGCGCCGCCGCGCGGGCGATGGCGCCGCGCAAGCGGGGCCGCATCATCATGACCGGCTCGATCAGCGCGATCAATGCGCGCGCCACGGTTTCGGCCTATGTCGCCAGCAAAGGGGCTGTGCACGCACTGACCCGGCAACTGGCCGTGGAGCTGGCGCCCGACAATATCACCGTCAACTGCATTGCGCCCGGGTTTTTCGCCACCGAGATGAATACGCCGCTGATTGAGAACCCGGAGTTCAATGACTGGGTCTGCCGGCGCACTCCCGCCGGGCGCTGGGGCGAGCTGCGCGAGATCGGGCCCGCAGCCGTATTTCTGGCCTCGGACGAGGCCTCCTATGTGAGCGGCTTGGTGATGACGGTGGACGGTGGTTTTACGGCGGCGATGTAGCGGTGCGGCACCCGGGCTTCAGTCCGCTGCCAGTGCGCGCCATGAAACCACCGGCCAGCGGCTGCGTTGCTGCCCCTGCTCGCCGCCATAGATGACCTGGCCGCTGGCGTTG
>JAYVRP010000157.1:0-8068 GCA_043776215.1 Rhodoferax sp.
CGCTGCTTTCCGGCCATGCCAGCTTCAACGAAACCGTCGCGGCAGCCCAGGCCGCTCTGGCCCCGCCGGAGCTGGTGATCGATCTGGCGCGCCGCCGTATCCTGGCGGGTGGCCAGGTCATCGACCTGCCGCCGGCGGAGCTGGCCTTGCTGGCGGTCTTTGCGCGTGAAGTGCTAAAGGGCGCCAACGCATTGCCAGCGCCCTCCAAAGGCGTCCCCAATCCCGTCTGGGCACGGCGCTTTCTGCGCGAGTACCGTGCCATCACCGGCACCCTGGCCGACACCGACGCCACCGAACGCGCGCTGCGCAAGGGCATGGAGGGCGAATATTTTTCCGTTCGAAAGTCCAAGCTCGAAAGGCGCCTGAAGGCCGCGCTGGGGCCCGCAGCCGCCGCCTACCGTATCGACGGTGGCAACCAGCGACCGGGTAAATACCGGCTCACTTTGCAGGCGGATGCGGTAAGGTTCGTGGACAACCATGTGGTGATCGAGGGGGAATGACGATGAGTATGGACAAGTCGGCCTTGCTGGGGGCTTCAAGCCGGGTGGCTTTGGCAGCCTTTCTGCACGATCTCGGCAAGTTTGCTGAGAGGGCCGGTTTCGAGGCTCTTGTCAGTGATCTGGATGCGCATGTGACTCAATATTGCCCCTTTCGCACTTTTGAGCCGGGTGGCAAGAATGGATTTCACACGCACAAACATGCGGCATATACGGGATTGGCCTTTGACGTTGTCGAAAAAAACGCGCCTGACTTGATCAATGGCGACATGACCCCGTTTGCCAGCAGGTCAGGTGAGCGGGAGATCACTGACTCCATCATCAATGCAGCCGCCGCGCACCACAGGCCAGACACCTTTTTGCAGTGGATCATTGCGACTGCCGATCGGGTTGCCAGCGGGTTCGAGCGGGAAGAGTTTGAAGACTACAACGGCGCCGAGGACAAGAACCCGCAAACCGGCCGCAATCACCTTCAGGCGCGCCAATGGACGCTGTTCGAGGCGATCAATCGCTCGAACGACGATCCTTCCGGCCCTGACAGTTACCGCTACCCGTTGAAGGCGCTGTCGCCGCAGAGTATCTTCCCCGTTCGGAGCAAGGGCTATGAGCCAAGCGACGACACCTCAGCAAAGGCCGAGTACGCCGAGCTTTGGCAAGCATTTTTGCAATCGCTTGAGTCGATTCCCGCATCGCACCGCCAAAGCTGGTCGTTGTGGCTAGATCATTTCGACACCGCATGGCAGACGTTTACACATGCCATTCCATCCGCCACAGCCGGCTTGCGGAACAAAAAGTGGCACAAGCTCAAGCCTGACGTGTCGCTCTACGACCACAGCAAGTCCGCCGCAGCGATCGCCACTGCGTTGTGGCGCTGGCACGAAGCGCAAGGCCAATGCGATGCAGCAGCGGCCAACCGTCTTGACAGCCGCGCAGACTGGCATACAGCAAAGCTGTTGCTGATTCAAGGGGACTTTTTCGGTATCCAGGACTTCGTATTTGCCGAGGGCAGCCAAACCAACAAGGCCGCTGCCAAGCTGCTGCGCGGCCGTTCGTTTCAGGTCTCCCTCTTCACCGAGCTGGCAGCGCTCAAATTGCTCGACGCCCTCTCGCTGCCGCCCACCAGCCAGATCACCAATGCAGCCGGCAAATTTCTGATCGTTGCGCCCAACACTGACGAGGTACGCGAACAACTGGAACAAGTGCGCAAGGAAATCAACGGCTGGTTCCTGCAACACAGCTTTGGCATGGCCGGATTGGGGCTGATCGGAAAACCTGCCAGTTGCAACGACTTCCTCAAGGGCAAAAGTGACAATGGTCGCGAGAGCCCGTTCAAAAGGTTGATGGCATCTCTGTTTGTCGACCTTGAAACCGCCAAGCTGCAGCGCTTTGACCTCACTGCTATGGGTTCGCCGATATTCGCTGTGAACTACGCGCTCGGTGTTTGCCAATACAACGCGCGTTTGCCGGCAGACAAAGCCGAAAGTGGAGCGAATGCCTCTGCTGCTTTGTCACGTGACCAGATTGTGCTGGGTGCCTCGCTCACGCGCGAAGACCGCATCCTCGTCGTGCGCGACCCTGGTGCCTTGACCGGCAACAACATCACCAAGCTTGAAGTTCCGATATTCGGCTACGGTGTCGCGTTCACTCGGGATGAAGACGTCACCGGCAAGTTTGGCAATCTGGTGCGTGAGGGGACTCTGGTTCGTTGCTGGGACTTCAGCCTGCCAGAAAGCCTGACCGACACACTGTGGCACGGCTACGCGCGGCGCTTTGTCAACGCTTATGTGCCACGGTTCACGGCGGACGATGAATGGTCATTGGACAAATACCAGGGCCACGTGGAGGACGCAGACATTGACTGTGAACGACTTGCCGCCAAAACGCTGAACCACATCGCCTGCGAAGATATGCAGCCTCATCCTGGTCGGGTGGGCTGGCAGGGGCAAGTGGCACTCATGACCCTCAAGGGCGACGTTGACAACCTAGGCTCCATTTTTCAGCAAGGGCTGCAGGAACCCACGTTCGCCAAGATGGCTGCCTTGTCGCGCCAGATGAACGCTTTCTTTGCGGTGTGGCTGCCTGCAGTTTGCAGAACTGAATTTCCAAACATTTACACCGTTTTTGCCGGGGGTGACGACTTCTTTTTGATCGGCCCGTGGCGCAGCACACAAAAGCTGGCTGCGCGCATGTCGGTCGAGTTTGACCGGTACGTCGCGGGAAACAAAACCATCACCTTTTCTGCAGGCATGGTCATGACCAAACCGGGCTTGCCCATGCACACCCTGGCCACGCAGGCTGAAGATGCGCTCGACGCCGCCAAGGGCCATGCGCTGCAAGACGAGAAGGCACGCAAGAATGCGCTGGTGTTGTACGGCGAACGTGTGCGATGGCCCGATTGGAACAAAGTTCAGGCAGCACAGGAGCAACTCGACCGGGTGCGGGATGCCTACGATTTGTCCTCCGGCTACGTTTATGGCCTGCTGCAACTGATCGACCTTGCGAGTGACCCGCAGAACCCCGAGCACGCCATGTGGCGAAGTCGCTTCGCCTATCGAACGCGGCGCTATGTGGTGGACAAGCTCGAAGCGGGATTACGACCTGGCGCTCAACGCGACCTTGCCGAGCAACTCGGCAAGCACGGGATCGAGGACCTTGGAACCCGCTTTCGGATTCCGCTTTTCAATCACTTTTACAGCCAACGATAAGGAGGTGACAGCATGGCAACAACTCAACCAGCTAGCTACAGTCAGCGGTCAAATGCACCCCGCCAGGGTGGTTATGGCGCCGACCGGCAGGAAGCGCCTCGAGTCACGATTTCAGTCACGGATGTCAAGCTCGCCAAGCCGCTTGCGGAAGAACTTTTCGCGTCAATTGCAGGTGAGAAGGCCGCAACAGTGTTCCAGGCCGGCGAGGGTCGAAAGAACAAGTCCACGCAACTGCGCAAGTTTTATGACGAACTTGTGATGTGGTTTGAGAAGGTGCACCTTGAACGCACCAAAAAGGCCAAGGCAAGCAAGTACACCGAAGTCGCACCTTTTATCAAGATGATGATCGCCAAGGTTGCCTACGCGAAAGGCCGGGAGCACGTTGATGAGTGCTTTGAACAACTGTTTTCGCATCTCATCAAGCAGATCACCGACGCCGAGTCCCTCAAGCACGCCAAATTGTTCATGGAAGCCTTCATGGGTTTCTACAAAGCCCAGGAGAAATAAGCCATGCCGCAGCTCACATCCATCACCACCATCGAAGCCACTCTCGAACTCGTCACCGGCCTGCGCATCGGCGCGGGCGACAGCGAGATGCACATCGGTGGCGTGGACAACACCGTCATCAAACATCCGCACACCCAAGCGCCGTACATTCCCGGCTCCAGCCTCAAGGGCAAGATGCGTAGCCTGCTGGAGTGGCGCAGTGGGGCAGTCAAAGAAGGCCCTCTCGACAAGAAGGCGTATGCGGCCGCTGACGAAAAGGTGAAGCCTGAAGTCAAACGCATCCTGCAGCTCTTCGGCATTGGTGGCGGAGACCTGAAGGACGACCAGGACATGGCGCGTGAACTCGGGCCCACTCGGGTTTCGTTTTGGGATTGCAACCTCAATGCCGATTGGGAAAAGCAAATTCGTGATGACAACTTTTCCCTGACCGAGGTGAAAAGCGAAAATAGCATCAACCGCATTTCTGGTGTCGCCCTGAATCCGCGCCAGACCGAGCGCGTGCCGGCCGGTGCACAGTTTGACTTTCGCTTGTCGATCAAGCAATTGGCCGGTGACGACAGCGACCATTTGCTCGACACCGTGCTGCAAGGCTTGAAGCTTCTCGAACTCGACAGCATTGGTGGCTCAGGCTCCCGCGGCTACGGCAAAGTCAAATTCATCGGTTTGAAAATCGACGATGTTGATAGTCAGTCCCGCTTGGATGCGGCCAAGCCGTTTGAAAGTGGCGCGAAGGACCCACACCATGAGTAATGCCGCAATAGCGAAGCAGGTTTTCGACGCCGTTTCGCGCCTGCCAGAATTGGCAGCACGCGAAGTGCTGGATTTCGCCTTCTACCTCGAATCCAAGCAAAGCCAGGCCCGTTGGCACGACCTGCAAGACGCTCAGCTTTCCGCTCTCACCGAACTTTGGGACAACGAGGAAGACGAGGTATGGAATGATCTTTGATGTTGGCACCATTGTCCTCGTTCCGTTTCCGTACTCAGACTTGTCGGCGTCAAAGCGTCGCCCTGTCTTGATGCTCACCGGTGTAAACGACCGTGGTGACTTCATTGCCATGGCGTTGACCACCAAGCGACGTACGACGAACTCGGTCGCTCTGACCAAAGGGCCGCTCGCACGCGGCGGGATGCTGCCGCGCGACAGTTGGATTTGCACTGACAAGATCATCACTTTGCGCCAAACCGTCGTTATAAAAGCCTTGGGACGGACTGATTCCCAAACGCGCGCCGCTTGCGTCCACGGGCTGTGTGATTTCCTCGTGGATGCGGAATAAGCATGCAAGCCCATCGCTTCGCCCTTCAACCGCTGAGCGCATTTGGTACGCCGCTGGCGGGCGACACACTGTTCGGCCAGCTCTGTTGGATATTCCGCCGCCAGTTCGGCAATGACCGGCTCAATGCGCTTTTGGATGGCTACACCGATGGAAAGCCATTCGCTGTGATCTCCGATGCGCTCCCTGCAGGCCATGTTCCTTTGCCCAGCGTGCCGTCGGTGCAGTGGGAAAAATCCGATTCTGATCGGAAGGTTCTGAAGAAGAAGAATTGGCTGCCTCTCCACGCGTTGAACCTTCCTTTCTCCCGCTGGCAGTCAGAAGCGCAAAGCGATGCGGGTGCGGCTGCACCATGGATCAAAGCATGGTCTGAAGGCGGCGCGGGACGCCAGTCGCAAGGCCATAGTAAAACCGAACGCGCCCAGCCGCACAACACCATTAACCGCCAGAGCGGCACCACAGGCGAAGGCATGTTTGCGCCTTACGCCATGCCGCAAATCTGGTTTCACCCCGCCATGCGATTTGATCTGTATGTGGTGCTGGACGACGCGCGCCTGACGTTGCCCGAATTCACAGCGGCGCTGGATGCGATGGGCGCCACCGGCTTTGGGCGCGATGCCAGCATTGGCTTGGGCAAGTTCAGGCGGGTCGAGGACGCTGCCGCCACAGCGTGGCCGATGGTTGCCAATGCAAGCAGCTACCTTACGCTCGGCCCTTGCGCGCCGCAGGGCCAGGGCTTTTGTCCTGAGCGTAGTCTGTATCAAGTGGTCACCCGTTTCGGTCGCCATGGTGATGTGGCGGTTCAATACGGCAACCCGTTCAAGCGGCCGGTGTTGATGGCCAAGGCGGGTGCTGTTTTCTGGCCGGAAGCGCCGGACCCTGCGCGCCTCTTTATTGGGCAAGGATTGGGCGGCGTAGACCACCCGGTGTCACTCGCCATGCCCGAAACCGTGCAGCAAGCTTATGCGCCTGTGATCGCAATTCACCGACCGATGGGGGTGAGCACATGAACACGTTTCTGAAGACGTACCGGCTGGCACTCACGCCTTTGTCGCCTATTCACATTGGCTGCGGCGAAGACTTTGAGCCGACCAACTATGTGATTGAGCAGGATGCGGCATTTGGGGGCCTGCTGTACGGGTTTGATCCGAGCCGTGCGGTACTCAATGACTTGCAAAAGGGCAATCTCGCCGCTGCCGCCAGCAAGGCCTCCTTGCTGGCGATTCAGCGCTTCTTCAAAGACAACGCGAAGGACTTCAAGGTGCAGGCCGACGTGGTGATTTCGGTCAGCTCCGGTGCCGCACGGACCTATGAGCAACGCGTCGGTCGGGCCGCAAACATTGAAGCCAGTGGCAACAGTGTCTTCAACCAACTCTTCATTGAACGCACCAGCTATACCGGCCAATCTCGGCAGCCTTACATTCCGGGCAGTAGTTTCAAGGGTGCCATTCGCACGGCCATCGTTGACGATTTGAACCGAGGTAAGCATCCCCAAGAGGACTGCAAGAATTCATCGGAGCGGCTTGAAAAGCGACTTTTTGGAGGCGGTGAGTTTCAGACCAGCCCAATGCGACTGGTGAAAATAGCCGACCTGATGCCAGCGCCAGGCAGTGACCCGGCACGGCGCGTGTTGTACGCGGTCAACAGAAAGAAGACCAGGGTGCTCGACAAGGACGGCAAGGAGCGCGAACCCAAAGGCATTGCGGCGCGCAAGGAATGCATACTGCATGGTCAATACCGTGCTTTTGTGGCAAACGCTGTAATGCCGTCGCTTGATCCGCACACAGACAGCAAAAATACTCCGGCGCTTGCATTGCGCCCGACAAATATGCGTCGCATTGCGAAGCAGTCAAACACATACAACGAAACGCGATTGAACAGCGAACTGGAGGTCTTGGCCGGGCGCGGGCTCGTGAACCCTGATTGGAAGAAATCTATTGAGCAACTGCTGGAAGGAGAATTGAAACCCAAGCTGGCAGGTGGCGACGCTTTTCTGATTCGGCTCGGTCGCTACGGCGGCGCAGAAAGCAAGACGCTGACGGGTGACGGTGTCGCACAGATCAAAATCATGCAGGGCAGAGGACAACCTGCGGTGATTCAAAGCACCAGCAAAACCGTGTGGCTTGCCGCTGAGGACGAAAGTGAGCAGAAGCATATGCTCCCCTTCGGCTGGGCAATCGTCGAAATTGATCCCCAAGAAGGCGATTCACCACAACTCAAAGCATGGTGCGACGCCGAGTCGAAAGGCCGCCCTGACATGGTGGCCAAGCGCCGTGAATTCGAAGTGGAAAAGGTCGCGGCTGCAAAGCGAAGTTTCGAACTTCAGCAAGAAGCCGACGCCCGAGAAGCGGCCAGGTTGGCGGAGCAAATTGCCACGCAGCAACGCGATGAAGCCTTGGCCAAAATGACGATTCAGGCCCGAGAGCTTGAATTGCTGCGGTCAAAATGCCAAGATTTTGAAGCACGCCTTACAGGCGGTGGCAACTTCAAGAAGCTAGCTGCTGACGCGAACAAGCCCGGCTTGTACCAGGATGCGACTGCGCTTGTAAAAAGGGCCCTTGAACACGCGGACTGGTCGGCGGCTGACAAGAAAGCGCTGGCAGACATGCTAGAGCTTTGGATGCCGAAGGTCGTGGCACCATGGGATGCCAAAGAGCAGCGCAAGAAACTGAAATTTGCAACACTGCGCGGTCAAGTTCCATGACACGTGATGAGCGCAAACCGGGTGGCGGCCCCTACCTGAATTCCACCTCGATCGAACCAGCCCATGCCCCGCTACGAAATCATCATTTTCTGGAGCGACGAAGACAGCGCCTTCGTCGCCGATGTACCCGAGCTTGCCGGCTGCATGGCGCACGGCGAAACCCACGAATCAGCCCTTGCTGCGGTGAAAGAAGCCGTAGCACTTTGGCTCGACACAGCGCAGGCAACTGGTCGGGTGGTGCCCCAGCCGCGCGGCGCACGCCTGCTGTTCGCCTGAAAACAAGCAAGGAGATGCTATGGATGCCTCCCTGCCTACGGGCAAGGAAATTGGAGCGCTGAGATGAACAGCCGCCTATCAGGAAGAGAAGAAGTCCCGCCTGCGCGG
>JAYVRP010000158.1:0-8064 GCA_043776215.1 Rhodoferax sp.
CCACCATGCCTACAACGCGCTTGGCTATTCCCTGGCGGATCGCAACGTGCGCCTCCCTGAAGCCCGCCAGCTGATTCTCAAAGCACTTGAATTTGCGCCAGGTGACCCCTTCATTTCGGACAGTCTCGCCTGGGTCGAGTTTCGCAGCGGCAACCTGCCGGAAGCGCTACGGATACTGCGCCAGGCATTCAAGGACAAGCCCGACGCAGAGATTGCCGCGCACCTGGGTGAAGTACTCTGGGCCACAGGGGACCATACACAGGCCGTTGCCATCTGGAAGGATGGCCTTGCACTCCATCCGGAAAACGAAACGCTGCTGGAGACACTCAAGCGATTTCGCATCCGGCCGTGATTCGCCGGCACCTGGGGCTACCGGCGCTGCTGGCCTTGGTGCTGATGTTGGCAGGATGCACGACTCTCGCACGCCAAACGGTTTCAGTGTCGGGGGAACCCAGGATCTGGGCCGGGCGTATGGCGTTACGCGTCGAGTCCGACCCGGTTCAGTCATTCTCCGGGGGGTTCGAGCTCGAGGGCACAAGCCAGCGCGGACGCTTGTCCCTTTTTTCACCACTGGGAGGTACTGTGGCCCAGTTGACCTGGTCGGCGGATGACGCGCGCCTGCGCTCGGATGGCAAGGAACAGGTTTTTGTTTCGTTGGATGCACTGACCAAGCAACTGATGGGTGCCGAACTCCCGATCTCCAGCCTTTTTTCGTGGTTGGCCGGCGAGGCAGCAACAGCCAGCGGGTGGGATGTGGATCTGCGGGACCAAACCAGGGGGCGCCTGGCGGCCCGACGGCTGACGCCAGACCCCCAGGTCGAGTTGAAGCTGGTGCTGGAATAAGTCCATGGAAGCCACGGCAAGCGCATGAACGCCTTGTATGACATCTTGGCCCCCGCCAAGCTCAACCTCTTCCTGCACATTACAGGAAGGCGGCCTGATGGCTACCACCTGCTGCAGTCCGTCTTTGCCTTGATCGACTGGTGCGACACGCTCCATTTCGAGCGCCGTTCCGATGGCGTGGTCTCACGGGAAGATCTTGGACAGGCGCTGCCGCCCGAGGACCTGGTGGTCCGTGCCGCGAAAGCGCTGCGAATGACCACTGGCTCCGCTTTTGGGGTTCACATCGGCATCGACAAGCAGATTCCCTCGCAAGCCGGCATGGGGGGCGGATCTTCTGACGCCGCGGCCTGTTTGCTGGCGCTCAACCGCCTGTGGGGGCTACACCTTCCAGTTGCTGAGTTGTCAACAATCGGGTTGGCTTTGGGCGCAGACATTCCGTTTTTCCTGATGGGACGGAACGCATGGGTCGAGGGCGTTGGCGAAAGAGTGACCCCGATCACGCTGCACAACGCGCACTATGTGGTCGCAAAGCCACCACAGGGATTACCAACGGAGCGTATCTTCTCCGATCATGATCTCAAAAGGGACACCAAAACTGCTACACTCTCTGGCTTTGCTGCTGACCCGAAAAGCTTTGGATGCAACGACCTCCAAGCCGTTGCCCAGCGCTTGTGCCCCGAGATTGCTCAGGGCTTGGACTGGCTGGCATCCTACGGATTGGCGGGCCGGATGACGGGTTCTGGCAGTGCAGTATTTGCTCGGGCGGACAAGGATATCGAGTGGGGCGATGCGCCTACCGGCTTTCAGGTTCGTCGTTGTCGCGGACTGGACGCCCATCCACTTGTGGGATGGGCTCCTAGCGAGAAGTTGACGGTTGGCGGTGCAAGTCGCCAACCTGCGGAGGGGAGTCGCCAAGTTGGTTAAGGCACTGGATTTTGATTCCAGCATGCGAAGGTTCGAATCCTTCCTCCCCTGCCAAATATGTTGTCAGTTCCGGACATTCAACAAACCGGACCTCACTTTCTGAATCGCTGGGATGCTCATGCAGGCTGCACAACCACCTGATTTCATGGTTTTTACCGGCAATGCGAACCCGCGCATGGCGGCTGACATCGCGCTCCACCTGGGAATATCGTTGGGGGCTGCCACAGTCGGGCGGTTTTCCGACGGTGAAGTCACGGTGGAAATCAACCAGAACGTGCGGGCCCGGGACGTCTTTGTGGTGCAAAGCACCTGCGCCCCGACCAACGAGAACCTGATGGAACTGCTGATCATGGTGGATGCCCTGAAACGGGCGTCGGCGGAACGCATCAGCGCGGTCATTCCGTATTTTGGATATGCCCGCCAGGACCGTCGGCCGCGCTCGACGCGGGTTCCCATCACGGCCAAGGTCGTTGCAAATATGCTGCAGACTGTAGGTGTGGCACGCGTCCTGACGATGGACCTCCATGCCGACCAGATCCAGGGATTTTTCGACATCCCTGTAGACAACATCTACGCCTCGCCGGTCCTTCTGGGAGACCTGCGGCAGAAGAAGTACGAAGACTTGATCGTTGTGTCCCCGGATGTCGGGGGCGTGGTGCGCGCGCGCGCACTTGCCAAGCAACTCAATTGCGATCTCGCCATCATTGACAAGCGGCGTCCGCGGGCCAACGTCAGCGAAGTGATGCACGTGATCGGCGAAATCGAAGGTCGCAACTGTGTCGTGATGGACGACATGATCGACACCGCCGGGACCCTGGTCAAGGCCGCTGAAGTGCTGAAAGAACGTGGTGCGAAGAAGGTGTATGCCTACTGCACGCATCCGATTTTTTCCGGGCCCGCCATCGAACGTATCGCGCAGGGTACTGCGCTCGACGAAGTGGTTGTGACCAACACCATTCCGTTGAGCACGGCCGCGCAGGCGTGCAGGAAGATTCGCCAGTTGACCGTGGCACCGCTGATCGCAGAGACGATACAGCGCATCGCCAAGGGCGACTCGGTGATGAGTTTGTTCTCGGACCAGGACAACCTGTTTTGAACTTGTTCAAAAGGGAGGCCTGATTGGAGCAAAGTGGGCCGGAACAGACGCTTGACGTCCCGACCGGTCTTTTTTTAACCGGAGTCACACTGGTCGCGGTGGATTCCAGCAGGAGTAAGTCATGAAATTCGTCGCATTTGAGCGCGCAAAGCAGGGGACGGGTGCGAGCCGCCGTCTCCGCATCACCGGGCGCACGCCTGGCATTGTTTATGGTGGCGCTGGCCAGCCCCAACTAATCGAGCTTGACCACAATGCCTTGTGGCATGCCCTCAAGAAGGAAACTTTCCACTCCACCATCCTGGACATGGAACTCGATGCCACCACCAGCAAGGTATTGCTGCGGGACGTGCAAATGCACCCATTCCGGCAACTCATCCTGCACGCGGATTTCCAGCGCGTGGAAGCCAACACCAGGCTGCACATGAAGGTGCCCTTGCATTACAGCGGTGAAGAAGAGTCACAAGCCGTCAAACTGGAGCACTGCCTGGTGAACCACGTCGTGACTGAACTCGACATCTCCTGCTTGCCGGCAGACTTACCCGAGTTCATCGCGGTGGACCTGGGCGGGCTCAAGAAGGGTGCATCGCTGCACCTGAAGGATGTCGTTTTGCCCAAGGGTGTGGCTGCGGTGACCCGTGGCAAGGAAAATCCGGTGCTGGTCTCGGTGGTCGCGCCTGCCGCCGAGATATCGGAAGCTGCTGCAGCCGATGCAGCCGCAGCACCGGCAGCAGCCGGCAAGGCAGCTCCGGCAGGTAAGGCCGCCCCAGCGGCAAAGGCAGCACCTGCTGCCAAGGCTCCTGCAGCCAAAGCCCCGGCTGCCAAGAAATAAGCGGGTCAGCGATTCGCCACATCCCACGGCCCACTTCGGTGGGCCGTTCTCGTTTTCCGCGTTCACAATCTTTCCATGATCAAGTTGTTTGTCGGCCTGGGGAACCCGGGCCCGGAATACCAAGGTACACGCCACAACGCCGGGTTCTGGTGGCTGGATGCGCTGGCGCGTGACCTCAAGGTCAACCTGAGCCCGGAAAAAGCCTTTCATGGTCAGGTGGGGCGCGCAACGGTTCACGGCCAGACTGTTTGGCTAGTCAAGCCGCAAACCTTCATGAACCTTTCGGGCCGGGCTGTGGCCGCGCTGGCGCGTTTCTACAAGATTACGCCCGACGAAATACTGGTCGCACACGACGAACTTGATATCGTCCCCGGGCAACTCAAGCTCAAGCACGGCGGCGGTCACGCCGGCCACAATGGGTTGCGCGATATCCACGAACAGCTGGGAAGCGCCGACTACTGGCGATTGCGCCTCGGTATCGGGCATCCCGGTGTCAAGTCGGAGGTGATCCACTGGGTCTTGAAGAAGCCCATGCCCGAGCATTTGCTGGCGATCGACGACTGCATCGCGCGGTCCCTGAAGGCTGTGCCATTGCTGCTCGCGGGTGACATGGCCCGCGCGACCATGGCGCTTCATACAAAAGCAGTACAAACACCACCCGCACCCCCCAAGCCCTGAAGCCATGCGTGCCACACTCGGACATCGGGAGGGGCATGCGATGACAAGTCAAATACGGCTGGGTAGTTTCGCCTTGATGGCAACGCTGACGTGGCTCGCGCCAGTCGCCGCGCAGTCCATCTACAAATGCGGCAATACCTACGGCGAGACACCGTGTGCCGGCGGGGTGGTCATCGACGCCAACGACAGCAGGACAGCCGCGCAGAAAGCACAGTCGGATCGGCAAACCAAAGAAGCGCGACAGACTGCCGCCAACATGGAAAAAGACCGGCTGGAAACCGAAAAGGCCCTGTCGGGTCCACCGCACGGGAAGGGCGCCACGGCAAAACCACCGGCAACCAAGGAAGCCAGGGCCAAAATGTCCAAGGCGGGGCTCTCAAGGAAAAAAGCGGCTCCAGAATATTTCACCGCCGCAGTTCTGCCGGACGACCCCAAACCGAAAGCGTCGCGCAAAAAGTCGGGCACCGCCACCACACCTGCGGCCGACGAGAAACCCTGATTGCGTCAACCAGCCTCAGGCGGACCCATGCCACCGGTGCCGTTTCCCTGCGCGCCGATTCCCGTTCGCGCAGTGGCCTGCAGGCGCCGGTATTTGTGCCATAGAGAGTCCTTGTCCTCGACAAAATCCGGGTTGACTGGAATACACGCCACGGGACAGACCTGTACACACTGCGGCTCGTCAAAATGGCCGACGCATTCAGTACACTTGTGGGGGTCGATCTCGTAGATCTCGCGCCCGAGGAAGATCGCGTCGTTCGGGCACTCTGGCTCGCACACATCGCAATTGATGCACTCGTCGGTAATGATCAAAGCCATAACATGCCCCGGAAGTTTTTTGCCTGTGCCACCCACTGTCCGCAAGCACGCGATGATTATCTGCGCCTTGGAAAACCAGCGTTTGCTGTGTCGGCTTGGTGGGCCTGCAACAGCGTGACCGACTGGGAGCGCTGCATTCCAGATCCCGCCCAGGTTTGAAACACCTCCATGGGCTTGTTTCTCCTCAAGCGCGTCGTGACGCTGATCGCTACCCTGATCGGTGCGTCGATCGTGGTGTTCCTGGTACTGGAGATTCTGCCGGGCGATGCTGCCCAGGTCATGATGGGGCCTGATGCGGCGCCCGAGGCTGTCCAGGCGCTTGCGACCAAGCTCGGGCTGGACCGCCCACCGGTGGAGCGTTATGGGCACTGGGTGCAAGGCATGCTGACTGGCGAACTGGGCGACAGCTATGCGTACAGTTCTCCGGTGTTCGACCTGATCCTCGAACGCCTGGCGCTGACTTTCCCCTTGGCCGTGCTCGCCATGTGCCTGACCACCCTACTTGCATTGGTGGTAGGGATTTATGCCGCCGCACGCCACAACCGCTTAGGCGACGTCGGCCTGATGGGGCTGACCCAGATTGGCATCGCCATTCCGAACTTCTGGTTCGCCATATTGCTGATCCTTTTTTTCTCGGTCAAGCTGCAGTGGTTCTCCGCTGGCGGGTTCCCCGGCTGGAGTGACGACCCGCTGCTCGCGTTGCGGTCCTTGCTGCTGCCGGCGCTGTCGCTGGCGGTAGTGCAGGCGGCGATTCTGGCGCGCATCACGCGATCGGCGGTTCTGGAAGTGATGCGCGAAGACTTTGTGCGCACGGCGCGCGCGAAGGGGCTCTCGCAACGCGCGACCCTGTGGGGCCATGTATTGCGCAACGCGATGATCCCCGTGATCACTGTCATGGGCCTGCAATCGGCGGAGTTGCTGGCCGGAACCATCGTGATCGAGAACGTTTTCTACCTGCCTGGCCTGGGCCGGCTGATTTTCCAGTCGATCTCCAACCGCGACCTGATCGTGGTGCGCAATTGCGTCATGCTGCTGGCGACCATGGTGGTCGTGGTGAACTTCATCGTGGACGTGTTGTACGCCGTGATCGACCCCCGCGTGAAGGCGAGTGATATATGAGCGCCGCGCTGCGCCGCTCGGGACTGGCTCGCACCGCAGCCCGCAGGGCGGAGGCTTCCTGATATGAACCACTCGGCGCAACTGCCCTCGCTGTGGCGGCGCGCTCTCGGACATCGCAGCTTCGTGCTCGGCGGGGCCCTGAGTCTGCTGCTGTTGCTTGCGGCGTCCCTGTCGCTGGTATGGACGCCCTGGTCACCCTACGAGATGGACATTCCGTCGAAACTGCTGCCACCCAGTGCCCAGCACTGGATGGGCACCGACCCGTTTGGACGCGACGTGGCGTCCCTGTTGCTGGTGGGCGCGCGCAATTCCATCCTGGTCGGCGTCATTGCTGTCAGCATCGGGCTGCTGCTGGGCACCAGCGTGGGCCTGCTCGCGGCCGCGCGGCGCGGCTGGCTGGAAGAATTGATCATGCGCCTGTCGGACTTCACGTTTGCGTTCCCGGCGATTCTCTCGGCCATCATGATGACCGCGGTGTTTGGCGCCGGCATCGTCAACTCCATCATCGCCATCGGCATCTACAACGTGCCGACCTTCGCACGCATCACGCGCGCCTCGGCCAATGCCTTGTGGTCGCGCGAGTTCGTGCTGGCAGCGCGCGCCTGCGGAAAAGGCCCGTGGAGCATCACCTTCGACCACGTGTTGCCCAACATCCTCTCGGTCCTGACGGTCCAGGTCACGATCCGGTTCGCCATTGCCATATTGGCCGAAGCAGCGCTATCCTACCTCGGCCTGGGCACCCAGCCGCCACAGCCATCCTGGGGACGCATGCTGGCCGAGGCGCAAACCCTGCTGTTCCAGGCCCCCCTGCTGGCGGTATTTCCTGGCGTCGCCATCGCACTGGCGGTGCTCGGCCTCAACCTGCTGGGTGACGGCCTGCGTGACCTGCTCGATCCGCGTCTGGCGCGTAAACGCTGAAGCCATGCTGGAAGTCAACGACCTCTCCGTGCTTCTGCAAACCCAGCGTGGGCCGGCCAACGCCATTCGTGGCGTCTCCTTTGGTTTGCAACGTGGTGAAACCCTGGGCCTGGTCGGCGAGTCGGGTTGCGGTAAATCAATGACGGCGATGGCCCTGATGGGCTTGTTGCCCGAGAGCGCAGTGGTCTCCGGCAGCATCCGGTTCGATGATCAGGAACTTGTCGGCCTGCCCGACGCCAGCATGCGTCACCTGCGTGGAAACCGGATCGGCATGATCTTCCAGGAGCCAATGACGGCCTTGAACCCGGTCCACACAATTGGCCACCAGGTCGCCGAGCCGTTGCGGCTGCACCGCGGCATGGCACGAGAGCAGGCCCGCGCGCAGACCATCGCCTTGTTGGAGCGTGTGGGCATTGCCCAGGCCGCACGCCGGGTGGACGCCTACCCGCACCAGTTTTCCGGTGGCCAGCGCCAGCGCATCACCATCGCAATGGCACTGGCCTGTGAACCCGACCTGCTGATCGCCGACGAGCCCACAACGGCACTGGATGTCACGATCCAGGGGCAGATTCTGGACCTGATCCATGACCTGGTCTCGGAGCGCTCCATGGCGCTGCTGCTGATATCGCACGACCTCGGCGTGATCGCGCAAAACGTGCACCGCATGGTGGTGATGTACGGGGGCAGCGTGGTCGAGAGCGGCCCCACAGCCGAGGTGTTTTCCAATATGGCGCACCCCTATACACGCGGCCTGTTCGGTGCCCGACCCCGGCTGGGTGCGGCCAAGGGAGCGCGGCTGACCACCATCGACGGCACCGTGCCCGAACTGGTCGATTTGCCC
>JAYVRP010000159.1:0-2451 GCA_043776215.1 Rhodoferax sp.
CGCGCCACGGGCGGGCGGGCGGGCAATCCTCTCCCAGCACCGTTCCGTCGATCAACTCCTGCGGGTCATACACACAACGGTGCCCGTCGCTGAAGGCCAGCAACAGGCCACCACCATCGTAGCGGGCTTCGGTCAGCGTCAGCCCCTCGAGCAGCAGATGCGGGTTGGTCAGGCGTTGCCCGGTCACACGGTCGCGCTCCCGCGGATCGGGGCTGCGCGCACGCAGCCAAAGCGCAGGCAACGGCCTGACGCCGTGCCCGTCGTGCAACTGCACCTGCACCGGGCCCACACCTGCCGCTATTTGAATTTCAGCCATCTGCCAGAGGTTCCTTTGCTGTCGACCAAGCATGCTCCCGGACACAGAAGCAAAGCGTCAGTGTCCCGCCCCGGCCACCGAAGGACAAACGAACAATCATTCGCCACAAAATTAGCGCGGCTAATGGCGCATAGCGCATGGCCCGAACGGAAAAATAGTGTCGCGAAATAGGGAGATCTCAAGAATTATTCTGGATTCTCTGTGCGCCCGGCCCAATATCCGGGCAAACGACTGCTGTGCGCAACCGCCACGACGTGGACGGTTTTCCCTTCGATGACATACAACAGCGAAAACGGAAACACCTTTGTCTGCAAGCGGCGAATCGAACCACTGACAATGCGCCAGCGCTGCGGGTCTTGCCCGATCAATTCGAAACCGGCGTTGACCTCGTTGATAAATCGGGCGGCGAGGTCAGGCCGAATGGACGCGTAATGGCGTAGGGCGTCGTCAAAATCCTGCTTAGCTCCGGAATGAAGCTTAATTCTCATCGCCTGATTGACCGGCGCGCCTCAGCGATCACGGTATCTGCGTCAAAAGTCTTCGCAGTACCAGCGTGGATCTCATCCGCACGTTGCTGGGCAAGCCGGATCCAGGCTTGATCAATGTCAGTGAGTGGCGCGTTATCGAGGCTTTCGACCATGAGGTCAGCAAGGCGGGCGCGCTCGACCGGCGAGAGAGCCATGGCCTTGCTGCTAAGTTCGTCAAATACGGCACTCATGATGCACTCCTGCGCAGTGTGACAGTGATCATCTTACTTCTTGACCGGCACACATAGATCCGCCTGCCCTGAACCTGTCGAAGGGAGCCCTTCGGAGCAGGGCTCGGGGCAAACGGTCTCGCGGTTGTCGCAAATTCTGAAAACCTCCAAAAACCGATGGACAGGCACTCAGCCCAGCCTGCCCGCAACCCGCAGGCCGTCCCCGATGCGGCGTATCTCTGCTTCGCCGCGTTGCAATGCAGCGCGGTTCGTGTGCACCGAATAGGAACCGGTCACCAGATCATGGGGGTGGTTGAGTGCAGCGCCAAAGACGAACGCACCACCCTCCTCGGAATGGAAGTCGATGGGTGCTTGTGACGCCTCGAACACGGCCAGTTCCCCGCTCGCCACGGGCACCGGAACCTGGATCGCGCCTGCATGTACTGCCATCCACGCCACGGTATGTCCCGGCTCCGGCTGGTAGCGCCAAAATTCACCCTTGCCCAGCAGCACGGAAAAACAATGCATCGGTGAGGGGGGTGTGATGGCGCTTCTGGCGGCTCCCAGATGGCCCAGCAGCACACGTGCCGGCCCGTCAGTCTCGAGCCGCTCTGGTGCGATGTACTGGCTGAACGGCGCGGCGTTCTCCAGGGTTGGCGGCAACGCGACCCACAACTGGAAACCGCGATTGTGTTGCCCCGGCAAGGCCGCGCCGGTATGCCACACGCCGCCACCCGCCTGCATCCATTCCAGCCCACCCTGCGGCAATACGCCGGACTGGCCGGTGGTGTCTTCGTACCGGGTTGCGCCTTGCAGCAGAACGGTCAGTGTGGCAATGCCCGAATGCGGGTGCAGACCGAAACCGCCGAAACTGTTGGGCGGCGCATCGAACAGGTCCAGGAATACGAAAGGCTTGAGAAGTTGCCCCAGATCCGACGGACTCACCAGCCGGGTGATGGGGCCGTGCTGTTTGCCACGGGTCTGGAAGATGATGGGGCGGTGCGGGTAGGCCATGGCGCGGATTGTGGCTGAACTCCGGCCTGCCGGTAGGCCGTCAGCGCGCCGCGTTCGGTCGCCCGATCGCTTCAGCCACCACCACGGCCTCCAGCAGCCCCGCGTCGCTCACCGCGTTGGGCAACATCTGCTTGCGGATGCTGACCTGCACCTGCGGGTCGGCCGCACCCATGGTCACCACGGCGTCGATGGCGGCCTGCCGGGCCAGCGTCGTAGCCGCGTCGATCGCCGCAGACGGATCCGTGAACTGTCGCGTGCCCACCGTGGAGTGCAGCATGAACAGGCCGCTGCCGTCGCCGTCCACGCGCACGGTCACCGTCCGGGCCACCACCCCGGTGGCGGCACCCACGGCGTTGGCCACGTCGCAGTGTTCGGGGAACACCACCTCGCAACCGAGCCGGCGCCCCACTTCGCGGTAATACAC
>JAYVRP010000160.1:0-8046 GCA_043776215.1 Rhodoferax sp.
ATCACCTGGGGTTACCAGCCGTCCTTGCACGGGCGCCTCGGGCGCGCCGAACTCGACGCCCTTTTTCCGGATCGGCCGGTGATCCTGTGGCAACGCTCGTTCCACGAGACCTACATGAATAGCCGCGCCACGGACAAGCTCGGCTTGACGGCCGAGGCCGTGGCGGGGCACCCCCAGATCGACTGGGCGAGCGGCCATTTCTACGAGACGGGCAACAAGGCGGTGATGATGCGCTTGATGCCGTATTTTCTGCGACCCGAGTGGTACCACGAAGGTCTGCGCCGCACCGCCGCCCTGATGCACCAGGGCGGCATCACCACAGCTGGCGACATGCTGTTTGGCAGTGTCAACCCCGAATTCGAGGTGGCGGCGCTGGAGCAGGTGCTGCAGCGCGAAGGCGCGCCGATGCGCATGGTGAACGTGTTCGATGCGCGCGCGTTTTCCAACCGGGCGCGTGGCATCCAGGCCATGGGCCCACCGGAGCAGCCGGTGGATTTCAGCGCGGGTCTGCAAGCCATGCAGCCTTGGCTGGAGCGCGGCAGCGACAAGATCTGGTTCAGCCGCGCAGCCAAGCTGTTCGCCGACGGCGCGATGTTTTCGCAGTTGATGCAGATGCGCCAGCCCGGTTACACCGACGGCCACCATGGCGAGTGGCTGATGGCGCCCAGGGTGCTGGCCGAGGGCGTCAAGACCTTCTGGGACGCGGGCTGGACCGTCCACGTGCATGTGAATGGCGACGCCGGCATGGACGCCGTGCTTGGCGCGCTGGAGTCCGCGCAGTCCGAGCGGCCGCGTTTTGACCACCGCTTCCACGCCCACCACGTAGGTTTTCATTCGCAGGCGCAGACGATGCGGCTGGCGGCGCTCGGTGCCCACGCCAGTGTCAACCCTTATTTCATCCATGCGTTGGCCGATGATTTTTCGCTGTTTGGCCTGGGTGTGGAGCGTGCCTCGCAAATTGTGCGTTGCGGATCGATGGTGCGCGAAGGCATGCGCGTATCGTTCCACTCCGATTTCATGATGGCGCCGCCCGAGCCGCTGACGCTGGCCTGGTGCGCAGCCAACCGCAGCACGCGCGAAGGCAAGGTCGTGTCGCCGTCCGAGCGGCTCACGCTGATGCAGGCGCTGCGCGGTGTCACGATCAACGCCGCCTGGGCCTTGCGCGTGGAAGACGAGGTCGGCTCCATCGTGGCGGGCAAACGCGCCGATTTTGCGGTGCTGGAGGACGACCCGTTCGAACTGGGCGTGGAGCGGCTCAACGATGTGCGCATTGCCGGCACCGTGTTTGAAGGGGTGCCGCACCTGCTTGCGCGGCCTGCCGCATCGAGCCTGGGCTCGCAGGTCACGCACGCCCTCGCGCCTGCTGCCACTGGGCGCATGCGCAGCCCGGAACGCTCGCGTTACCAGGCGCTGGCTGCCTGCTGCGGATTCAACGACCGCTGCGACATCGTGCGCCAGTGGGCCGCCTGGTTCAGCGCTGCTGTGCCGGTGGCGGCGCGTACTTGACGAACTTTTTTGGAGAAACCCATGTTCACTCTTTCATTCGCCCGCACGCTGGCCGCCCTGGCCTGTATGTTGTGCAGCAGTCTCGCCACGGCGCAAGGGGGCGCCGGCACCTTGGTGGTGGGGCTTGGTGCCATACCCCGCCACTTGAACTCGGCCGTGCAGTCGGGCATTGCAACCGGGATCCCGGCGGCGCAGATTTTTGCCAGCCCGCTGCGTTTCGACAAGGACTGGAACCCGCAGCCGTACCTCGCCGAGTCCTGGGTGTTCCAGGACGACGGCAAGTCCCTGCTGCTCAAGCTGGTGCCGGGCGCCACCTTTCACGATGGCAAACCGATCACGTCCGAAGACGTGGCGTTTTCCATCATGACGATCAAGGCGAACCATCCGTTCCAGTCAATGTTCGAGCCGGTGGAGAGGGTGGACACGCCCACGCCGCAGATCGCGATCATCCGCATGCGGGTGCCGCATCCGGCCATTCTGCTGGCGATGTCACCGCCATTTGCGCCCATCATTCCCAAGCACATCTATGGCGACGGGCAAGATGTCAAGATCCATCCGCGCAACACCACACCGGTGGGCTCGGGCCCGTACAAGCTGGTCGAATTCAAGCCCCAGGAAGCCATCGTGCTGGAGCGTTACGCGGGCTTCTTCATCAAGGACCGGCCCAAGTTCGACCGGGTCATTTTCCGCATCATTGCCGACTCCTCGGCGCAGAGCCTGGCACTGGAGCGTGGCGAGGTCGACTACCTGCCGGGTTCCGTGACGCTGTCGCAGTTCAGCCAGTTGTCCAAGGCCCGGGATGTTGTCCTCTCACGCAAGGGGGGTGACGCCATCGGGCCGCTGGGCTGGCTGGCATTCAACCTCAAGCGCAAACCGTTTGACGATGTGCGCGTTCGCCAGGCCATTGCGTATGCGATCGACCGCGAATTCATCGTGAAGCAACTGCACCAGGGCATGACGAAGGTCGCCACGGGTCCGATCGCGCCGGGCTCACCGTTTTATTCCGACAAGGTCGAGCCTTACAAGCTGGACCTGAAGAAGTCCGCGGCGCTGCTGGATGCCGCCGGCCTGAAGGCGGATGGCACCGGCAAACGCCTGGCCATGGGCATCGATTTCCTGCCCAACACGCCGGACAACACGCAGACGATTGCCGAGTACCTGCGCGCCCAACTGAAGAAGGTGGGCATCGAGGTCACGGTGCGCACATCGCCCGACTTCCCCACCTGGGCGCGCCGAGTATCCAACTACGACTTCGATGCCACGATGGACGGCGCCTTCAACTACGGCGACCCGGTGATTGGTGTGCACCGCACCTACCTGTCCACCAATATCAAGCCGGGGGTGATCTGGTCCAACACGCAAAACTACGTCAACCCCAAAGTCGACAAGTTGCTGGCCGACGCGACGGTCGAGCGCGACCTGGAAAGGCGCAAGAAGCTGTACGCCGAGTTTCAGCGCGAGGTGGTGCAGGACGTGCCGGTGACCTTCACACATGTGTGGGCGCAGGGGTACGCGGCGCGCAAGGATCTGTTGGACGTGCCGGAATCGATCTGGGCGCCGATGGTGCCGTACGACACGATGAGCCGCAAGAAGTGATTCGCGCCAAGCGGCGCCAGGAGCGACGCCACCCCTCCTGTGGCACAACCTCGCGCGGCGCAGGCGGGGGCTCGGAGGCGCGCCCGTGAAGCAGGCGGCGGCCAATGTGCCAGCGGTGGACCGCGCGCTGGGCCACCAGATCCGTGACCTGCGGCGCGCGAAAGGCCTGACGATTCCCGCGTTGGCGGCGCGGATTGACCGGTCGGTCGGGTGGGTAAGCCAGATCGAACGCGGCATGTCGGAGGTGACGATCTCGGCCATGCACCAGATCGCAAATGCGCTGGAAGTGCAGGTGTCGTGGTTTTTCGGAACCGGCAGCGCCCCCGCGCCGCAAGAGTTGGGCCTGGTTCTGCGCAGGCGCAACAGGCGCAAGCTGAACTTTCACGGGTCGGGTGTGCACGAAGAGATCCTGTCGCCCAATCTGAGCGGTCAACTACTGCTGGTGGAAAGCACGTTTGCGCCGGGCGCCAGCACCGGTGACCGCGACCGTGAGCGCCATGGCGAAGAAGCCGGGCTCGTGCTCAGCGGCACCCTGGAGCTGCGCGTCGACAACCAGACATTCAGCCTCGCCGCCGGAGACAGTTTTGCGTTCACGCGCAAGGGCCCGCACCGTTGCCACAATCCGGGCACGATCCCGACCGTCGTGTTGTGGGTCATCACCCCGCCGTCGTATTGAACACTGGCGCACGTGATGGCCACCGACACGCCTGGCCTGCCAGGCCGCCCGGCTACCGGGCACAATGGCGCAATGCCTGAGCCCACCATCCTGTCCTTGTCGAGCCAAGTGGTTTATGGCCATGTCGGCAACGCAGCCATCGTGCCGGCGTTGCAGGCGCTGGGCTGCGAGGTGCTGGCGATCCCCACCGTGCTGCTGGCCCACCACCCCGGCCACGGGCGCCCGGCGGGCCGCGTCACGCCTGTCGACGAGGTGGCAGGCCTGCTGCACGGACTGGAGCAGGTCGGGGCGTTGGCCCGGGCCAGTGCCGCGTTGTCGGGTTATCTGGGTCTGGCACAAACGGCCGGAGTCGTGGCCGAGGCGGTCGCGCGCTTGCGCAATCACACACCCGGCGCCCTGTATCTGTGTGATCCGGTCATCGGCGACGACGGCAAGGTGTACGTGGCCGAGGGCGTGGAAGACGCGATTCGCACTCGTTTGTTGCCGCTGGCCGATATCGTCACACCCAACCATTTCGAGCTTGAACGCCTCGCGGGCCAGCGCGTGACCACGCTGGAACATGCCGTATCTGCCGCGCGCACCCTGATCGCACTGGGGCCCCGGACCGTGGTGGTGACTTCGCTGAACCACGACCAGCTGGTGCCCGGCCAGATCGCCACCCTGGCGGTTACGGCGGCGCAAGCCTGGATCACGCTCACACCGCGCCTGGAGCGCGTGCCGCGCGGCAGTGGCGACCTGATGGCGGCACTGTTGCTGGGCCATCTGGTGTTTGGCAAAAGCACGCCTCAGGCACTGGCGCTGGCGGCGTCGGCGGTGTACGAGGTATTGGTGGCCAGCGTGGGGGAGCCCGAAATGCGGCTGGTGGCGGGGCGAAACAGCCTGCTGGCGCCGCCGGACCTGCCAGTGCATGACGCGGCGGCTCGGTGGACCCACGCCTGACACCCGCTGTGGTCCATCGGCGCGTGCAGATCACCAAGCTCGGCCCGTAATGCGCGTCGTTGTTTTTGGCGCCACCGGAGATCAGGGCAGCGCGCAAGTGCGGGCTCTGGCCGCAGCCGGGCACCACCCGGTGGCGGTCAGCCGCCAGCCACGGCCCTGGGCCGTTGCCGGACGTGCCGTGGAGACCCTGGCCGCGGACTACGCGTACCCTGATGGGTTGGCCGATGCGGTTCGGGGATCCGACGCGGTCTTCCTGAATTTCCCGTCCACCTCGTTCCAGGCCGCGCAGCCGCTGGTGCATGCTGCGGGCGTGATCGCGCAGGCGGCAGCGGCGTCACCCACGACCCGGGCCTTGATCTTCAACACCAGCCTGCCAGTGCCCCAGGACAGACGTGGTTTCGCGGCGCAGGATGCGCGCCACGAGATGCGCCGCCTGATCTTCGCCTCGGGTGTGGCGGTGGTCAGTATCGAACCCGTGGTCTTTCTCGACAACCTGCTCAAGGGCTGGGTCTGGCCAGCGATCGCCCAGCATAACCGGCTGGTCTATGCCCACAAGGAGACCCTCGATGTCAGCTGGATCTGCCACGACGACCTGGCCGCTTTGATGCTTGCTGCGCTGGCGCGTCCGTATCTCGCGGGGCGTTGCTTTGCCGTTGGCGGGCCCGAGACTGTGCGCCTGCCGGTGCTGGCGCAGATCCTGGGCCGGGCGTGGAGCCGTCCGCTTGTGGGGGAAAGCCAGAGCATCGACGACTTCTGCCAGCGCATGCGCCAGGTCTTTGCAGGCCGGTCCAGCCTGGAGGCCGACCAGCTGGTCGGTGAGCTGCACCGCATCTACACCTGGTACAACGAGTCGCCCGAGCAACCTTTTCGCGTGGACATGGCGAGCGTGTTGAAGGAGCTGCCGGTACGGCTCACCCCCATCGCCGAATGGGCCGCCCGTCAGACACTGCCCGGCAACCCGTGACCCGCAAACCCGCCGCGTATCGAACGTGAACACCGCTGCCCCGATCGACGACCAACGCGCCATTCGTGAACTCGTGGACGCCTATGGTGATGCCGTGTGCCGTCGCCACGCCGACGACTGGGTGATGACATGGGCCCCCGAGGGTGTGTGGTTGATCCGTGGCAAGATCATCACGGGGCGCGCAGCGCTGCGTGCCGCCTGGGTCAGTGCCATGGCGGCCTACACCCAAGTTCAATTTACCAGCGACCTGGGCCGGATCGGGATTGATGGCGATGTGGCACGCGCGTGCGTGCGGACGACCGAGTGGCTCACGCCCGTGCAGGGGCGGCCGCGCCGCCAGGACGGCATCTATGATGACTATCTCGTCAAGCTTGACCGCTGCTGGCACTTCTCGCAACGCAGCTTTACTGTCATCGCAACACAGGAACTCTGAGCCCAGGACACCATCCCCATGACCACAGCCACCACCATCTTCAGCGCTCGCACGATCATCACTATGAACCCGTCCCAACCACTGGCGAGCCATGTGGCGGTGCGCGACGGGCGCATCCTTGGCGCCGGTTCGCTGGAGGAACTGCAGGGCTGGGGCCCGTACCAGCTGGACGCGCGATTTGCCGACAAGGTGCTCATGCCGGGCCTCGTGGAAGGCCATGCGCACCTGATGGCGGGTGCATTGTGGCGTCACACCTACTGCGGCTATTTCGATGTCGTGGACCCGGACGGGCGCAATTGGCCCGGCGCGAAGACACTGGACGCCGTGATCGCGCGATTGCTCGAAGCCCTGGCCCGGAAGCCGGACGGACCCTTGCTGGCGTGGGGTTTCGACCCCATCTACTTCGGCGCGCAACGCGTGAACCGCCAGCACCTGGACCAGGTCAGCAGCAGCCGGCCGGTCGGCGTGTTCCATGCCAGCGGCCATATTCTCAACATCAACTCGGTGGCCCTGGAGCGCGCAGGGTATTTGCGTGCCGGCATCGACCATCCGGGTATTCCACTGGGCACGGACGGGTTGCCCACCGGTGAACTCAAGGGCCCGGACGCGATGATGCCCGCTTTTGGGCACGTGGGGCTGGACCGGTCCTTCCTGTCCGGCGACGAATTTGGCATTCGCGCCTTTGCCAAGCTGGCCGTGCGCGCTGGTGTGACTACCTCGACCGATCTCGCGGCCGCCTTGTCTGAGGCAGAAGTCGCCACCTTGCTGCGTATCACCGCCGAGGCAGATTACCCGGTGCGCCTGGTTCCCTTCCTGCGCATGATGGGAACGTCTCCCTCCGAGACCGTGGAGCGCGCGTCGGCATTGGTGGCGCGCAGCACCGAGCAGTTGCGCCTGGGCCGGATCAAGGCGGTTGCGGACGGATCGATCCAGGGCTTCTCGGCGCGCATGCGCTGGCCGGGTTACTACAACGGTGCGCCCAACGGCCTGTGGTACACGGCGCCGGAGACCTTGCGCGAGTGTTACACGCTGGCGCTGCAGCGTGGCGTGCAGGTACACACCCACACCAATGGCGACGAAGCCACCGAAATGGTGATCGAGTGTGTGGCGCAGGCGCTGCAGGCAGTGCCCACACGGGACCACCGTTTCACCTTGCAGCATTGCCAGTTGGCGGACGCGGCGCAGTACCGGCGCATGCAGGCGCAGGGCATGTGCGCCAACCTGTTCGCCAACCACCACTTCTACTGGGGCGACCAGCACTACGCCACGACGGTCGGCCCCGAGCGGGCACAACGCATGAACGCCTGTGCCACCGCCTTGCGCAGCGGTGTGCCATTCAGCATCCACAGCGACGCTCCCATCACGCCGCTCGGGCCGCTGTTCACGGCCTGGTGCGCCGTGAACCGTTTGACCGCGAGTGGACGCGTGCTGGGTGCCCGGGAGCGTATTGGCGTCGCTGATGCGTTGCACGCCGTGACTCTGGGCGCGGCCTACACGCTCAAGCTCGATCACGAAATTGGCAGCATCGAATGCGGCAAACGCGCCGACTTCTGCGTGTTGCATGACGACCCCACGCAAGTCGATCCGGTGGCGCTGAAAGATGTGGATGTGTGGGGAACCGTGATGGGCGGGCGGCCCTTCGAGGCGGTGCCTGCCCGCTGAATCCGGGGTCTCGCCCGGCGACGCCGTAGCCCATAATCCCCTGCATCAGCCTGGCGCCCGGGCCTTCACCTGCAGTCACTCAAACCATGCAATTTGCCGAACTTGTGACGGTCAAGCACCGCGTCTTGGTGGGTGTGCCGCTTCCGTTCAGTGTCCGGCACGCCGACACCACACTGCTGCTGGCGCGTGGCCAGCAAATTGACTCCGATGAGCAAATGCAGGCGCTCTTCGCGCGCGGTGCATTGGTGGATCTGGCAGAACTGCGCTCCC
>JAYVRP010000161.1:0-8033 GCA_043776215.1 Rhodoferax sp.
ATTCGGCAACCGTCGCACTGAAGGTCCGGCCGCCTGCCAACGTCAATCCGCTGCTCACGGCAAGGCGTGTCCCTGGTGACAGCGCCTGAACCAGTGTCAATATCATCGCCGCATTGCGGTAGGGCGTTTCGATAAAGAGTTGGGCCTGGCCTGTGCTGAGGGCGAGTGCCTCGAGTTCTTTGGCTCTGCGTGTGCGACCGGCAGTGTCCGATGGAAGGTAACCGACAAACGCGAAATTTTGACCGTTGAGACCGCTGGCTGCCAGAGCCATCATCAGTGAGACTGGGCCCACCAGTGGCACGACCTCGATTCCCTGAGCGTGAGCAGCACGTACGACCGACGATCCGGGGTCCGCGATGGCAGGCATGCCCGCTTCACTGACCAATCCGATATCATGCCCCGCCATGGCGCCTGCAAGCAAGGGAGTTGCGTCAAAGCCCCCTTCGTGATCACCTTTCTTGTGCGCATCGCGGGGCAGCTCCACCATCCGGATCGATTGCAGCGGATGCGCCAAGGGGTGCAGCGCATTGACTCGGCCCAGGTAGGCGCGCAGTGACTTGGCGTTTTCGCAAACCCAATGTCCGAGGCGCGATGCCGCCAGGAGCGTGGCCGAAGGCATCACATCCTGAAGAAGGCTGTGTGTCTTGCACCCGAAGTCCAGGGGCGCCGGAACCAACAGCAGACGCCCAACCCGGTGTGGCGCCTGGCCATTTGCAGGTACCACACTCACCATAGAGATACGCCTGCTTCCCGCAACAGGCGGCAGGTCCGGATCAACGGCAAGCCAATCAGGGCTGTCGGGTCGTCACTGATGATGGCGTCAAGCAGCGCAATCCCGAGGCCCTCGCTCTTGGCGCTGCCGGCACAGTCATAGGGCTTCTCGGCCAGCAGGTAGGACTGAATGTCATGCTCACTGAGTACGCGAAAACGCACTTGCACCTGGGCGAGTTCCATGCGGGAATATCCACTGGCCATGCAGACAACCGCAACAGCGGTATGGAACGTGACGTCTTGACCGCTCATGCGACGCAATTGAATGACTGCGGCGTCATGGGACAGGGGCTTTCCCAGCGCAGTGCCGCCATGGTCGGCGACCTGGTCTGACCCGATGACGATCGCCTGTGGACGCGTTGCGGCCACAGCGTGGGCCTTGGCAACGGCGAGGCGGCAAGCCAATTCGCGCGGAGTCTCCTGTGGACTCGGGGTTTCGTCTACCTTGGGTGATACCACTTCAAATGGAATCCGCAGCCGGGACAGCAATTCACGGCGGTAGGGCGATGATGAACCCAGAATCAGTGGGCGGCTTTGTGCGGTCGTCATGATGGCAATTCTCTTACACTCGGCCCATGCTTCATGAGAATGCCGCTCCCAATCTGGACGTACAGACCTTCGCGCAGGCGTCAAGCAGTCTGGCGGGCAGTACCGCTTTGAGTCAATTTGGGCGCGTGATGGAGGCCTGTGCCCATGATGCACCGGGCACACCAGTGCAGTGGCAGGCACATGGTGAAGTACGTACCGATGCTCTGGGGCAGTCCCAAATATGGCTTCACCTGAATGCCGAAGTCTCCGTTCCGCTGACATGCCAGCGTTGCCTTGATGTCGTGCAGACCCATTTGGCGGTGGAGCGGTGGTTCAGGTTTGTTCGAGACGAAGCGGCTGCAGTGGAACAGGACAATGATTGCGACGAGGATCTTTTGGTTTTGACCGGAAACCTCGATTTGCCTGGACTGATCGAAGAAGAGTTGGTATTGGAGTTGCCGTACATCGCCCGCCATGACGTCTGTCCTGTAGCGCCACCCTTGTCGGCGGCAGACCCGGATTTTGTCGCAGAACCGGAACGTCCGAACCCGTTTGCTGCCCTCGCGTCACTGAAGGGCAATGACAAAGGCCGCGGAGCGTAGTTACGATATACTCGTGGGCTTCGCGCAGATTTTCTGTTCACAACTATTAACCCGCTGTTGCCACGACGTGCCACAGCAATGCTCAAGGAGCGGATCATGGCCGTCCAACAAAACAAGAAGTCCCCATCCAAGCGCGGAATGCACCGTTCGCACAACGCGTTGGTTGTTCCGGGTATTGCGGTAGAGCCAACCACCGGAGAAACCCATTTGCGGCACCACATCAGCCCCACCGGTTTTTATCGTGGCCGCAAAGTAATCAAGACAAAGCCCGAAGCCTGAATCGGAAGCATGTACATGAGCCCGACGCTATCCGTATGGTAGCGTCGGGCTTTTTTATTGATGGGTCACAACAGGTGAGCCTTCAGCTACAGAGGTACTGACCTTCGATGACCACCATCGCCGTCGACTGCATGGGGGGAGACCATGGCGCGTCTGTGACGGTGCCTGCTTGTCGTAGTTTTCTGGTACGCCATCCAGACGCCAAATTGATTCTTGTGGGTGTGCCAGCGCAATTGAAGGGGTTGGTTGATCCGAGAGCAACTATTGTGGCCGCAAGCGAGGTTGTCGGTATGGACGACTCGATGGAAGTAGCGCTGCGCAGGAAGAAGGATTCGTCCATGCGGGTCGCGATTCAACTGGTGAAGGACGGTGCAGCGCAGGCAGCGATCTCGGCAGGTAATACCGGGGCATTGATGGCCATTTCCCGGTATGTGCTCAAGACCATGGATGGGATCGATCGACCTGCGATTGCCACCCAACTTCCAAATGCACAAGGGGGAGCCACGACCGTACTGGATCTTGGCGCCAATGTCGACTGCACCGCGGAACATCTGCTTCAGTTCGCGTTCATGGGTGCGGCCCTGGTTTCGGCGCTCAAGGAGGAGGGCAATCCTTCCATCGGCCTTCTCAATATTGGAGAAGAAGTCATCAAGGGCAATGAAACCATCAAGAAGGCAGGAGAATTGTTGCGAGCAGCCAATGCGTCCGGGGACCTTCGGTTCTTCGGCAACGTGGAGGGCAATGACATCTTCAAGGGAACCGTGGACATCGTCGTATGTGATGGTTTTGTCGGCAATGTGGCGCTGAAGGCCACCGAAGGCGTTGCCGCCATGATCGGAGATTTCCTTCGCGCCGAGTTTTCGCGCTCGATCTGGACACGGATTGCTGCACTAGTCGCATATCCAGTCTTGACATCGTTCAAGCGTCGCGTTGACCATCGGCGTTACAACGGGGCAGCGCTCTTGGGTTTGCGTGGTTTGGTCTTCAAGAGCCACGGGTCTGCCGACCAAGTCGCGTTTGAACATGCGCTGACACGTGCCTATGATGCCGCCCGAAACAAACTCTTGGAGCGCATCGCCGGACGCATTGCACAGGCGAAGCCACTTTTGACGGCTGACATACTCGGCGCAACGGCGACGTAGCAAATAACACGAGCACGCATGAGACGATATTCCAGAATTACGGGTACCGGTAGTTACCTTCCTCCGCGCAGACTGAGCAACGCAGACCTCGTCCTTGAACTCGCTGGCATGGGTGTTGATACCAGCGACGACTGGATCGTCGAGAGAACGGGTATCCGTGCCCGTCACTTTGCTGCGGCAGATGTTTGCAGCAGCGATCTGGCCTTGCAGGCAGCCCGAAATGCATTGGCGGCGGCCCAACTGGATCCTGCGGCCATCGATCTAATCATTGTCGCCACATCGACGCCGGACATGGTTTTCCCTTCGACGGCATGCATCCTGCAGCACAAACTTGGTATTGCCGGAGGCGCCGCTTTTGACGTGCAGGCAGTGTGTAGTGGATTTGTGTACGCGCTGACCATTGCCGATGCCATGATCCAGACCGGCTCGGCTACCAAAGCATTGGTGGTGGGTGCGGAGGTCTTTTCGCGGATTCTGGATTTTACGGACCGTACGACTTGCGTCCTGTTCGGTGACGGTGCTGGTGCCGTCGTAGTGGAGGCTTCAGACACGCCGGGTATCTTGGCGACAGATTTGCATGCCGATGGCAAACATGTGAACATTCTTTGTGTTCCAGGACATGTTTCCGGTGGCCACGTGACAGGTGACCCCGTGCTGAAGATGGACGGCCAGGCAGTATTCAAGCTCGCAGTCGGAGTTCTTGAAGAGTCGGCTCGGGCCGTACTCGCCAAAGCCGGCAAGTTGGCGACGGACCTGGATTGGCTGATCCCCCATCAGGCCAACATTCGAATCATGCAAAGCACCGCCAAGCGCCTCAAACTACCAATGGACCGCGTCATCGTGACCGTTGACCAGCACGGAAATACTTCCGCCGCTTCGATCCCTCTAGCCCTGGATGCCGGCGTTCGAAGCGGCAAGGTGTTGCCGGGGCAACTCTTGATGCTGGAAGGCGTGGGTGGGGGGTTCACATGGGGTTCCGTGTTGCTTCATCTTTGATTGAATGATGAAACCATTTGCTTTTGTTTTTCCAGGGCAGGGATCGCAGTCCGTTGGCATGCTGGACGCTTGGGGCGATGACCGGGTGGTGGCGGACACACTCGATGAGGCGTCCGAGGCTCTGCACGAAGACATTGGTACCTTGATCCATCAGGGACCCAAGGACGCACTGGCGCTGACCACCAACACGCAACCGGTGATGCTGGTGGCAGGTGTCGCAGCCTACCGGGCCTGGATTGCGCGCACGGGCATTGCCCCGCAGGCTGTCGCCGGCCACTCGCTCGGTGAATACTCAGCCTTGGTGGCGGCAGGTGTGCTGACCCTGTCGCAGGCTGCGCCATTGGTGCGCCTGCGGGCTCGTGCCATGCAGGAAGCTGCCCCTGTGGGTGCCGGCGCAATGGCGGCTGTGCTGGGGCTCCCTGCCTCCAGGGTCGTTGCAATCTGCGCCGAGGTGACAAACACCTTTGGTGCTGAAACCAGCGAATTGGTGCAGGCGGCGAATTTCAACGAGCCAGCGCAAACAGTCATTGCCGGCACCAAGCTCGCAGTGGAACGCGCTTGCGAAGCCTTGAAAGCGCGGGGGGCCAGGCGCGCGCTGACGCTGCCGGTTTCTGCTCCCTTCCATTCCAGTTTGATGAAGCCGGCGGCGGATAAGTTGAGAGAGGCTCTGGTTTCGATCAACCTCAAGCCGCCCGCAATTGCCCTGGTGAATAACGTGGACGTGACTGTCGAAACGGACTGCGACCGAATCCGCGATGTGTTGTATCGTCAGGCCTTTGGCCCCGTTCGATGGGTCGAATGCGTGCTCGCACTCAAGGCGCGCGGGTTGGTCCATTTGGTTGAATGTGGCCCCGGCAAGGTTCTTACTGGCATGGTCTCCCGCATCGATCCGTCCTTGACCGGGATGGCATTGTTCGACCCTGCGAGCTGCGCCGATGTCGAAGCTGTGCTGAAGGACGAACCGTCATGAGCGGGCCGGACACAAATCCCCAATTGGCATTGGTGACGGGAGCCTCGCGCGGTATCGGGCAGGCCATCGCGCTCGAACTGGCGCGTCAAGGGTTCGCGGTGGTTGGGACCGCCACGACGGCGGCAGGCGCTACTTCGATCACCACCGCGCTGGCTTCGTTTCCGAAATGCGTCGGAGAGGTCCTTGATGTCACGGTTGGCATCGCGGCCGAGGTATTGATCGACCGGATTGTCCGGGAGCATGGCGGGCTGCATGTATTGGTGAATAACGCGGGCATCACCCGCGACATGCTGGCCATGCGCATGAAAGACGCAGATTGGGATGCCGTGCTCGACACCAACCTCAAGGCCGTATTTCGCATGAGCCGCGCAGTGATGCGCATAATGATGAAGCAACGTTACGGGCGAATCGTGAACATCACTTCGGTTGTTGGCGCAGCCGGCAATGCGGGGCAATGCAACTACGCTGCAGCAAAAGCCGGTGTGGCCGGAATGACTCGAGCACTCGCGCGCGAATTGGGGTCACGCAACATCACCGTCAATTGCGTGTCGCCGGGGTTTATCGACACCGACATGACGGCGACGCTGCCTGCGGAACAGCAAAAAGCCTTGCTCACGCAGATACCCTTGGGTCGACTCGGCAAACCCTCGGAGATCGCGCACGCGGTGGCCTATCTCGCATCGGCACAAGCAGCGTATGTGACCGGTCAAGAGTTGCATGTCAACGGCGGTATGTACATGTAGGTTGTCGTTGTGATGCCACCAGCCCGCTTATGTTGCGTGCCGGCATTCGGTATTGCTTCGGGAGGCGGCTAAAATCACCAATTCATCCACAACCCTTCGAGGGAACCCATGAGCGATATTGAAGCGCGCGTCAAGAAAATCATTGCAGAACAACTTGGCGTCGAAGAGTCCCAAGTCACCAACGCGAAGGCATTCGTTGCCGATCTCGGAGCCGATTCCCTGGACACGGTTGAACTTGTGATGGCACTCGAAGATGAGTTTGGCATCGAGATTCCAGATGAAGACGCGGAGAAGATCACCACGGTCCAAAACGCGATTGACTACGCCAACACCCACCAGAAGACGTGATCAAAGGGGGGGCCGCGTTCGCGCCCCCGATGCTCGTTTGGAGTTCGCGTGCTGTAACTGACTCGCGTGGTTGATCAACGATTACCTGGAACAGACCTCATGTCCCGTCGCCGCGTCGTAGTAACTGGTTTGGGGTGCGTCAGTCCTGTTGGCAATACGGTCTCCGACGCATGGGCCAACCTCCTCGCCGGCAAGTCCGGCATCGACCTGATCACGAAATTTGATGCGTCGAATTTTGCGTGCCGGTTTGCAGGGGAGGTCAAGGGCTTTGACCTCGAGTCCTATATCCGCGCCAAGGAGGCGCGTACGATGGACTCATTCATTCATTTCGGCGTCGCGGCCGCGGCGCAGGCTGTGGCAGATTCCGGCTTGCCCACTGGCGACGCACTGGGAGAAGATCTCGCCACACGCATCGGTTGCGTGATTGGGTCCGGTATTGGCGGTCTGCCATTGATCGAGGCGACTCGCGACGAACTCCTTAGTCGTGGGCCCCGGCGGATCTCTCCATTTTTTGTTCCCGCCTCGATCATCAACATGATTGCCGGCCATGTGTCGATGCGTTTCGGCTTCAAGGGGCCCAATCTCGCAATTGTTACTGCCTGCACGACCGGATTGCATTGCATTGGTGAAGCCGGTCGGATGATTGAATATGGCGACGCCGACGTGATCGTTGCCGGAGGCTCGGAGGCAACGGTTTCGCCGCTTGGTATTGGAGGTTTTGCAGCCATGCGGGCACTGTCGACCCGCAACGATGACCCGACGACTGCGTCGCGCCCATGGGATCGAGATCGGGATGGTTTCGTGCTTGGTGAAGGGGCTGGTGTGCTGGTGCTTGAGGAATTGGAGCATGCCAAGGCTCGTGGAGCCCGGATCTATGCCGAACTCGCCGGCTTCGGCATGAGTGCGGATGCAGGTCACATGACCGCTCCGAATATGGACGGTCCGCGCCGCGCGATGGTCCACGCTCTTCGCAATGCTGGCGTCAACGCAGAGGATGTCGACTACCTCAACGCCCACGGCACGTCGACACCGTTGGGTGACTTGAACGAAACTAACGCGATCAAAGCCGCGCTGGGTGATCATGCATCCAGCATTGTCGTCAGCTCGACCAAGTCGATGACCGGGCATCTGCTGGGGGGCGCCGGCGGTATCGAATCGGTGTTTACCGTGTTGGCTGTGCACCATCAGAAGTGCCCGCCAACCATCAATATCTTCAATCAGGACCCTGAGTGTGATTTGGACTATTGCGCCAACGTGGCCCGTGACATGAAGGTTGATGTTGCAATGAAGAACAACTTTGGTTTTGGCGGGACCAATGGAACACTCGTGTTCAGGCGTTTCTAGGTTGGGAGTTGTCGATATTGGCGGCAGCCAACGGATCGCCAGTGTTACGGAGATATGCACAAGGCACCTGCCGTCTCTTGCCTGGTTGGTCGTCTGCGAATGCCAGTGATGGTGTTGTCTGGCGTCTGGCTGTTGGCCGCCGCTGTGTGTGTTTTCCGGGGTTTGCAGGCTGACCTGCACGGCTGGTGGTACTTGCTCGGCGGCGCAACATTCGTGGGTGGTGCGGCAGTGGTCTTTCTGTCCTGGCGTCTGACTCCCGTCGGGATCCTGAGGTTTGACGGACGCGCCTGGTTTTGGGAGTCTGGTGGGT
>JAYVRP010000162.1:0-2447 GCA_043776215.1 Rhodoferax sp.
CATTGCCGAGCATCCGTACCGGGTCGAACGCATGCTGACGCAGCTCCTGCACGCCGGTGTACTGGCAGGCCAGAAGGCCATCGTGCTGGGTCAGTTCACGCATTACAAACTGGCACCCAATGACAAGGGTTACAAGTTGCAGACGGCGGTGGACTGGATCCGTGACAAGGTCAAGGTGCCGGTGCTACTGAACTTGCCCATGGGCCATGCAGCCACCAAGGTCATCCTGCCGTTTGGTGCCCCGGTGGACCTGCTGCTGGACGGGCGTGATGCGCTGATTTACTGGGGCGGACGCGACTGAAGTCACCTGCGGCGAAAGGTCAGGGTCTGCCGGCGGCCTTGAGTACCCCGCGCACCGTGTTGCGGGTGTGGATACCGAAGTTTTCCAGCAACTCGCCGACAATGCGGTCCAGTTCCGCTCGTCTACCCGCGTCCTGTTTGGCCATGACCGCAGCCAGATCGATACCGGACTCCTTCACGCCAAAATCAAAAGCCGGATCGGACACGAAGGCGCTGGGCATGGCGGCAACGATGGCCGCGGCGACCTTGCTCCCGGCGGCGTAGGATTCACGCGCCACCACATCGCGCGGATACAGGTCCGACCACTCCGGGTAGCTGGCATCCCGGGCGGTCCGGCGCATGGCCACTTCGAGCGCCGTGTCCTGGCGGGCGACGGCTGCCGCCATCAAGAGCTGGTTCTGGTATTTTTCCAGTGCAAGGTGCCGGTTCGACAGCAGCACCACGAGTTCATCACGTTGCCGGGGCAAGCCGGCCATTGCCAGCAGGTTCGCGCTGATCATGCGAAAGCTGGAGTCGCCTGGCGCCAGATTGGCGTGGTAGGGCTGTGTGAGATCCTGCACGTAATGCAGCGCCAGCCCCGTGAAGCGCCAACCCCAATACGCGTGCCCGCCGCGGAATGCCAAGGCCGCCAGGCTGGTGTACTGGTGCGTGCGCAACAGGGGCAAGGTGCGCTTGAGGAAGGGCGCCGCCTTGTAGATGACCCAGTCCTGGTGGTAGAAGCCCATGTGAAACGGCGCCTGGGTCGAAAAGTAGAGGGCCGGGTTGCCGAAAGGGAGTTTGCCAAAGCCGTACACCTTGCCCCAGTCAGACGGGCTGTCCTCCCACAGGTTGATGTCCAGCCCATAGTCGGGCTCATCCGAGGCGGAAGCCACCACGCTCAAGGGTGCCACCATTTCACCCGGCCGCAGTCCAGTGAAGCGGTAGGTGGAGTTGGGTTGCTCCGGCAGAGTGTTGACGCTGTTGAATGGGACCAGGCGGGCCGGGTCGGCGGGTGCACGCGGATCGGCTTGCACATACAGGGCCAGCTTGCTGTTGGGTGCCACACGCAGGGCCGTCAGAAAGGCCAGACGGCGGGCATCGTCCGGACGCGTTGGATTGGCGGCGAATGCCAACGTATCGGGTCGCGGGGCATAGGAATCGATATTGGCGCGGGCCCAGGTTTCCTGGCTTGCCAGCAACATTTCAATTGCCTTCTCCTGCGCGCGCAGAAAACTCTCCAAGGTTTCCACGGGAACGGGTGCCGCGCTGGCGACCTCGGGCATTTGTTCCAACGCGCGGTAGGCGGCCAGGGTGTGGTTGCTCCAGCTCCATGCCGGGTGCCAAACCAGGGCGAGCAACCAGGCGAGTACCAGCGGTGGGGCTTTCATCGAACGAGTCCTCGGGTTCACGCGGCACGCGCGGATGGGTGGGGAGTTGATCGAGGCATCATACCCAACACCACGCCCTGCGGCGACTCTCTCTGAGCGAAGGGCTGGCCCTGCGCGTGGGTGATATCGATAGCGCTCGGGCTCGCGTACACATCCGCGACTCCAAGGGCAACCGCGACCGCCTGGTGCCCCTGCCCGATGCGACCCTGGGTGTGCTGCGCAAATTCTGGCAAATCCACCGCCACCCCGAACTGCTGTTTCCTAACCGCGCCGGCGGCTTGGCGGGCGCGCACAACGCCATCACCGCCGCTGGACCGCGGCGGTGTGCAAAAGACCTTGCGCCTGGTGGCGCAGGGTTGTGGGCTAAAAAAAAGATTACCCCACACAGTCTTCGCCACTATCTACCCTTCCTGACTATGTCTGGTAATTTCCGAGCGCTTGGCGACGTGACTGGGTATCACGGACCAAAGCGCGTAAATTCCGACGTAATTGCCCGACACGCTCCGGAGCTGCTCGGCCTGGCGCACCTGTTCGTTTTGCTTGAGGTGGGCGGCGATACGTTCGTCACACCACTGGATATGGGCATCGAGCTCGGCCCACTGCTCTTTAGCCCGCTGCACGACCAGACGGGCCAGTCCAGCGAGATCGTTGCTGGCATCTTCGAGCACATCGCTCAGCACCGACTGCGCGCAGCACCTTGGCGCTTTTGCCAAACACCAGGCCGAATTCGGCCAGCAAACCACGGATGCGGTTGACGCAGGCGGTGCGATCAGTTTTCAG
>JAYVRP010000163.1:0-2445 GCA_043776215.1 Rhodoferax sp.
TTCCAGCAGGCTGTGCTGCGCTCGGCATCGGTGCGCGCGCAACCGATTGCGCTGACTGGTTTGGCCGCGATGATCGGTGCCTTTTTCATCCTGGACGACCCCATCTTCAACGGCCTGGCCGTGTCGCTGATTTTCGGCATCTTTGTGTCTACCCTGCTGACGCTGGTCGTCATACCGGTTTTGTATTACGCCGTGTTCCGTCGTCGCATGCAGGCGCGGGTAGACGCCGCCGCACCACCCCCCCCCCGGGTTCCCGCAGTCGCGCCACCGACGGCCGACTAATTGTTCGATCCCACCCACCAGAAGGAGACACACATGGCCCACATCGTCATCATGGGAGCAGGTCTTGGCGGAATGCCCGCCGCTCATGAGTTGCGCGAGACCTTGCCCAAGGAGCACGAGCTGCCTTTCAAGCGCGCCATGATGCTGCCGGCGGTCAAGGGGTGGACCCTGTGGCCGCCGTGCCCAAGCTCTGCAACCCGCGCGGTTTTGTGCTGATCGACGAATTCCAGCGCAGCAAGGCCTACAAGAACATCTTCTCGGCCGGCGTTTGCGTCGCGATTGCGCCAGTAGAGGTGACACCCGTCGGCTCCGGCGCGCCCAAGACCGGCACCATGATCGAGACCATGGTGTCGGCCATCGCGCACAACATTGCGGACGAGCTGGCCGGCCGGCCCGTCACGGCCCAGGCGACCTGGAGCGCCATCTGCCTGGCCGACATGGGCGCCACCGGGGCCGCGTTCGTGGCCTTGCCGCAGATACCACCGCGCAATGTGAACTGGTTCAAAAAGGGCAAGTGGGTGCACCTGGCCAAGATCGCCTTCGAGAAATATTTCATGCACGAGATGAAGACCGGTAATTCGGAGCCGGTGTACGAGAAGTACGTGCTCAAGGCGCTGGGCATCGTGCGCATGGTCAAGTGAAGTGGCACAACAATTTTTTCAACCCCAAGGAGTAATCCCATGACATTCGAACGTTATATCCATGTTTTTGCCGGTTTATTCATCCTGGTGTCCCTCGCACTCGGCGTGCCGGGCAGCCCGGTCTTCTTCAGCCAATGGTGGCTGGCGTTGACTGCCTTTGTCGGCGCCAACCTGTTCCAGTTCGGGTTCACCAACGTGTGCCCGATGGGTTTCTTCCTCAAGAAGCTCGGCGTACCGGAAAAGGCAAGCTGCGCCACCTGACATGTTGACCGGGAACCAAAATGACCAACACTACGGAAACCGTACACCTGGTGCAGCGCCAGGACTACCAGTTCGACATGCAGTTCGGTGGCAAAACGCTGGGCTGGGTGGCCGACGAGCCCGAGCCCTTGGGCCAGGGCGTGGGCCCGTCCCCGGTGCAATTGCTCGCCGCCGCAGTGGGCAACTGCCTGAGCGACTCCTTGTTGTTCGCACTGCGCAAGTTCAAGCAGGCGCCCGAGCCGATCCGTTGCGAAGTGTCGGCCGACGTGGGTCGCAACGCCGAGAACCGGCTGCGCATCCTGTCGATGCAGGCCACACTCACTCTGGGGGTGCCAGCGGCAAGCCTCCAGCATTTGGACCGGGTGCTGGAGCAGTTCGAGGGTTTTTGCACCGTCACGCAGAGTGTGCGTGCAGGCATCCCGGTTGATGTGCGGGTGTTCGATTCGACTGGCGCCCAACTCCAGTGACGACATAATGGCGCGACCCGACTCTTCCGCCCGCTCTGCGGATCTTTGCGCCATGACCGTTCTGACCGACCAGAAGACCCGCACCGACCTGTTGCACCGCCTCAAACGCGCCGAAGGCCAGTTGCGCGGCGTCCAGCGCATGATCGAGGAGGGCGAGAACTGCCTCGCCATCGCCAGCCAGATGTCGGCGGTGCGCAAGGCGCTCGACAGCGCCTACGTGCGCATGACCGTGTGTTTCATCGAGCAGGAGCTGGGGCAGCGGCTGGGTGACAAGCCGGCGGCGCAGGCCGACATGGCGCATATGCTGGAGAACATGGAAAGCCTGCTGGGCAAGATTCGCTGAGCTTCGCGTCAGATGACCGTTCAGCGAAACGGATTGGCGATTTTCAGGTAGCGCTAAAACACCTGACCGTGTTGCATGTTGTCCGATAGCAGCGGCTTGCATCTGGCGACCGAAGCGGCTGTGACGTGCATGGCGTCGTACACCGGCAGGTCCCGTCGCCGGGGCCGGTCGCAGCCGCGCAGGCGGGCCTCCGTGATAGGCCGCAATCGCCACCTGCTTGGACGGCCAACAACCGAAACCACCGCAAATCCGGGTATCCCTGAATCCGGATCGCGCTCTCGAAGCCAAATCACAGCGGCTTCTGGCAACCGTTCACGGTTGGCAGGCATGCGTCTCGTTGCGCACGACAAGACCGTTGCCGGCACCCTGCGTTTGGGTGAAGCAGATCCGCCTCGGCAGGACTGGGCCTCGTCCCACATTTGGAATCCTGATTAGCCACCAAACTCAGCCG
>JAYVRP010000164.1:0-8009 GCA_043776215.1 Rhodoferax sp.
CGGTCATCACCATGCACGATGAGTTTGGCCACCATGGAGTCGTAAAAGGGCGAGATGGCATCCCCTTCGCGCACGCCGTCGTCAATGCGGACCTTGCCCCCACCCAAACTGCGCTCGAAGCTGCTGGCCTGGGGCTTGCGGTAGACCGTGAGGCGGCCGGTCGCCGGCAGGAAGTTGTTGTCCGGATTTTCAGCACAGATACGCGCCTCGATCGCATGCCCGGTGATGCGCAACTGGTCCTGCCGCAGCGGCAAGGGCTCGCCGCAGGCCACACGCAGTTGCCACTCCACGAGATCCAGCCCGGTGATCGCCTCGGTCACCGGGTGCTCGACCTGCAAGCGGGTATTCATCTCCATGAAGAAGAACTGCATCGTTCCATCGGAGCGCTGCTCGACGATGAATTCCACCGTGCCGGCGCCTACATACTGCACGGCGCGTGCGGCGGCCACGGCAGCGGCGCCCATTTCGGCGCGCATGCCCGGGGTCATGCCGGGGGCAGGCGCTTCCTCCAGCACCTTCTGGTGGCGGCGCTGCACCGAACAGTCGCGCTCGAACAGGTACACAACGTTGCCCTGGGTGTCGCCAAAAATCTGGATCTCGATATGGCGCGGGCGCTGCACGTATTTCTCGATCAGCACCGCGTCGTCACCAAAGCTGTTGCTGGCCTCGCGCTTGCACGAGGCCAAAGCCGCGTCGAAATCCTGCGCCTGCTCCACTGCCCGCATGCCCTTGCCACCGCCTCCCGCGCTGGCCTTGATCAGCACCGGGTAACCGATGCGGCCGGCCTCGGCCTTCAGCAGGGCGGCGTCCTGGCTGGCGCCGTGGTAACCGGGCACCAGCGGCACGCCAGCACGTTCCATCAATTGCTTGGACTCGGCCTTCAGCCCCATGGCCTTGATGGCCGCGGGCGGAGGGCCGATGAAGACCATGCCGGCATCGGCACAGGCCTGGGCAAATGCTTCGTTCTCGCTCAGGAAACCATAACCTGGATGCACCGCCTGGGCGCCAGTGGCCTGTGCCGCCTGCAGGATGCGCTCCCATCCCAGGTAACTTTCCTTGGGGGCGCTGGCGCCGATATGCACCGCCTGGTCACAGGCGGCCACGTGCTTGGCACTGGCGTCGGCATCCGAATACACGGCCACGGTCTTGATGCCCATGCGCCGCGCAGTGGCAGCCACCCGGCACGCGATCTCACCGCGGTTGGCAATCAGTATCTTGTTGAACATGCAATTCCTCATGGGGCGGGAGCCGGTTTGAACCAGATCGCCATACGGCGGGTGATGGCCCTCAAAAACTTGAACAAGGTGGCAATCAGCAGCACGGTGAGCACCAGCGTGATGACCAGCGCCATCGCAAACAGCACCGGGTGCTGGGTTGACAGCCACAAGGCGCCGACCACCAGGCCATCTTCCAGCAGGCTGACGGCGATGTTCGAGAACGGTTCGGGCGACGTGTTGACCGCAGCACGGGTGGTCGCTTTGCCGGTATATGAGGTGGCGGCCAGCGTCCCCCCGAGCAACCCTGCCGCCACCGCCATGGTCGCGTTGTCGGCGCCAAATACCGCTGCCGCCAGCGCCGCCCCGCCCGGGATCCGGATGAACCCGTGCAGCATGTCCCACAAGCTGTCGACACCGGGAATCTTGTCGGCAAAAAACTCGACGAACAGCATGCCGCCGCTGGCGAACAGCATGGCCGGATGTTGCAGCAGATGCAAACCCTGCGGCAATGCGACCCAGCCCATGAGGCCGGCAAATCCGGCCATGAACAGGACGGCATACAAACGCAGCCCGCTGGCCCAGCCCAGCGCTGCGGCCAGCGCCAGCAGGCTTGGCATGTCCATGGCTTGCACATGTGGCGCGATCACGCCGGAAACCGGAGTCCCCCACTGGCGCCAAAGGTCGAGCAGGACCTCCATGGCTACATCCGGAAAATGCCGAATCTGGTCTCCGCGATCGGCGCGTTGCGTGCGGCGCTCATGCCCAGCGCCAACACGCGGCGCGTGTCCGCCGGGTCGATGACGCCGTCGTCCCAGAGGCGAGCGGTGGCGAAATACGGGTGGCCCTGCTCCTCGTATTGCCGGCGGATCGGCGCCTTGAAGGCTTCCTCGTCCTCCGTGGTCCACGTCTCGCCCCGGCCCTCGATGCCGTCGCGCCGCACAGTGGCGAGCACCGCCGCCGCCTGGTCGCCACCCATCACCGAGATGCGTGCGTTGGGCCACATCCACAAGAAGCGAGGTGAGTAGGCGCGCCCGCACATGCCGTAATTACCGGCGCCAAAACTGCCACCGATGATGATGGTGAACTTGGGGACCGCCGCCGTGGCTACCGCGGTGACCATCTTGGCGCCGTTGCGCGCAATGCCTTCGTTCTCGTACTTGCGCCCCACCATGAAACCCGTGATGTTCTGCAGGAACAGCAGCGGAACCTTGCGCTGGCAACACAACTCGATGAAGTGCGCCCCCTTGAGTGCCGACTCGCTGAACAGGATTCCGTTATTGGCAATGATGCCTATCGGCATGCCTTCGACTTGGGCAAACCCGCAGACCAGGGTGGTGCCGTAACGCGCCTTGAACTCGTCGAACTCCGAGCCATCGACGATGCGGGCGATGATCTCGCGCACGTCGAAGGGTTTGCGTGTATCGACGGGAATGACGCCGTACAGCTCCTGCGCGTCCATTTTGGGAGGCTGCGCAGATGCCTGCGCCTGAGTGGACGGCTTCGCGGCATGGAGATTTTTCACCGCATTGCGCGCAATCGCCAGCGCATGCATGTCGTTTTCGGCCAGGTGATCGGCCACGCCCGAGAGCCGGGTGTGGACATCGCCGCCGCCCAGGTCCTCCGCCGTCACCACCTCACCGGTGGCCGCCTTCACAAGCGGAGGGCCACCCAGGAAGATTGTCCCCTGGTTGCGCACGATGATGCTCTCGTCGCTCATGGCCGGTACATAGGCGCCGCCTGCTGTGCAACTGCCCATCACCACCGCAATTTGCGCGATGCCTTGGGCACTCATGGTGGCCTGGTTGTAAAAAATGCGCCCGAAGTGGTCGCGATCCGGGAACACCTCGTCCTGGTTGGGCAGGTTGGCACCGCCCGAGTCCACCAGATAAATGCAGGGCAGGCGGTTCTGCAGAGCCACCTCTTGCGCACGCAGGTGTTTCTTGACCGTCAGCGGGTAATAGGTGCCGCCCTTGACCGTGGCGTCGTTGCACACCACCATGCAGTCCACGCCACTGACACGCCCGATCCCGGCGATCAGGCCGGCGCAGGGCGCACTGTCGCTGCCATCCCTGTCCGGATACAGTCCCAGGGCCGCCAGCGGGCTGAGTTCCAGGAACGGGGTGCCGGGGTCGAGCAACATCTGCACCCGCTCGCGCGGCAACAGTTTGCCGCGCGCCGCATGCTTGGCGCGGGCGGCTTCGCCACCACCCCCTTGCGCCTTCGCGACCTGGGCATTCAAGTCCAGCACCAAGGCGCGCATGGCGAGGGCGTTGGCCTGGAAACCGGCGGAACGCGGGTTCAGTCTGGATTCGAGAACTGGCATGGATCTGCTTTCAAAAGTACGCGCCTACGCCATCAGCATCGGCAACTGGGCCATGTCGGTGAATACACACGACGCGCCGGCACCACGCAAGGCCGCGCCATCACCGCCCGGTGCATAGGCATACACATAGGCGCCGGCGGCCACACCTGCCGACACGCCGGTGATGGTGTCCTCGACCACTGCGCAGCGGTGCGGGCTGGCTTGCAGGGCCAGCGCGGCGGCCAGATACACATCGGGGAAGGGTTTGGAGCGCGGCGTCTCGTAACCACTGAAGATACGGCCTTCGAAGTATTCCATCAGGCCGACATGGCGCAACTGCATCTCGACCTTGAAACGGTCCGCGCCCGAGGCACACGCAATACGCGCACCGTGGCGCGCATGAATCGCATGCACGGCGTCGTGCACGTTGGGAATGGCGGTCAGACGCTCCTGCAGGGCCGTGTTGCGCCGTTGCTGGAAACCGGACAACCACTCGGCGCCGACCTGACGGCCGGTATGCTGGGCGATCAGCGCTACCTCCTCCTTGAGCGCCTTGCCCACAAAATGGGCCATGCACTCCTCCTGGGTGAGCTCCCAGCCGAGTTCGTGCAGCATCTCGCGCAAGACGCCGTTGGTGATCGGTTCGGAGTCCACCAGCACACCATCACAGTCGAATAACACAGCTTCAAAACGCATGCTTACCCCCCATGCCCGCAAGCATCACGTCCATGATTTTTCCTCGCTTGGTGTCATTGTGTGGCCTGGATGGCAGGGCCAACCCAGGCGACCCCGCCTTCGCGCGCGCGAAAGCCCATGTGCCACCCGACTCAGCACGGCGAGAAGGCCCCGCCGAAATAGCGATTCGAACGGGTCTGGCACCACTCTGGTTTGCCGGCCGCATGGGTTCAGGACCGGGACTGCCGGCGCGCCCTGGATTGCTCCAGGGTCTCCGTGGGCGCCCCGAGTCTGACCCACTCCGTCCATCCGCCATCGATATGTGCAACATTGGTCATGCCCATGTCCTGCAGTGCCTTGGCCGCCAGCGCACTGCGCCAGCCGGCCCCGCAAAACAGGATGAATTCCTTCGATTCGTCGGCAAACACCGGCTTGTGGTACGGCGAGGCCGGATCGACCCAGAACTCCAACATGCCCCTCGGGGCATGGAGGGCGCCGACCACGGTTCCGCCATCGAGTTCGCGCACATCGCGGATATCCACGATCAGTATCGCCGGATCTGCCAGCCTGGCCAGTGTCTGGGCCACGCTGTACGTGGTGACCTCGGCCATGGCCTCGTCGACAAGTTGCCGGTATCCCTTGGTGATTGCCATGCTGTGTTCTCCTGATGACTAAAGTGCGCGCAGGATCAGCATCTTCTGCACATCGCTGGTGCCCTCGTAGATCTGGCAGACCCGCACGTCGCGGTAGATGCGTTCGACCGGGAAGTCGGTCACGTAACCATAACCTCCCAGCGTCTGGATCGCGGCCGAACACACCTGCTCGGCCATTTCGCTGGCAAACAGCTTGGCCATGGCCGCCTCCTTGAGGCACGGCCGGCCGGCATCCCGCAGCGCGGCTGCATGCCAGATCAACTGCCGGGCCGCTTCAAGCCGGGTGGCGCACTCCGCGAGCCGAAAACCCACTGCCTGGTGCTGCAGGATGGGCTGACCGAAACTCTCGCGCTGTCTGGCGTATTCGAGCGCGCACTCAAAGGCACTGCGCGCCATGCCCACACTTTGCGCGGCAATACCGATGCGCCCGCCTTCCAGGGCACCCAACGCGATGCGGTAACCCTCGCCCTCGGCCCCGATCAGGTTCTCATGCGGAATGCGGCAGTGGTCGAAATTGAGTTGCGCAGTGTCACTGCTGTGTTGTCCGAGCTTGTCCTCGAGCCGTGCAACCTGGTAGCCGGGTGCATCCGTAGGAACAAGAAAGGCACTCATTCCCTTCTTGCCGGCGGCCTTGTCGGTCACCGCAATCACGATCACCACCTGGCCGTTCTTGCCACTGGTGATGAACTGCTTGACACCGTTGAGCTCATACCCGTCGGCATTGCGTGTGGCCGTGGTGCGCAGCGCCGAGGCGTCCGAACCCACGTGTGGCTCGGTGAGCGCAAACGCACCCAGCATCTCGCCGCGCGCCAGCGGTGTCAGCCATTGTTTCTTTTGCTGCGTATTGCCGTAACGCATCAGGATGGCGTTGACCGGGCAGTTGGTGACGCTGATGGCCGTGCTGGTGCCACCATCACCGGCGGCGATCTCCTCCAGCACCAGAGCCAGCGTGAGTGTGTCGAGGTTGACGCCGCCGTATTCCTCTGGCACACAGATGCCATAAGCACCGAGAGCTGCAAGGCCCAGGTGGGCATCTTTCGGAAAATGGTGCTCCTTGTCCCACCGCGCGGCGTGTGGCCACAACTGCTCGCGCGCAAACGCGCGAACCGCGTCGCGCACCATTTCCTGGTCTTGGGTCAGCAGCAACTTGTTCTCCCCGGGTTCTGGACTACCTTCTGCATGCCGCCTGCTCAGACCAACTCGAGCGCCACGGCCGTCGCCTCGCCGCCACCGATACACAACGTCGCCAGACCTCTTTCCCGTCCCCGGGCTTGCAGCGCATGCACCAGCGTGACCATGATGCGCGCGCCGCTGGCACCGATCGGGTGGCCCAACGCACAGGCGCCGCCGTTCACATTGACGATGTCATGCGACACCTTGAGGTCGTGCATCAGCGCCATCGGCACCACCGCAAAGGCTTCGTTCACTTCCCATAGGTCCACGTCAGCCACGCTCCAGCCTGCCTTGGCAAGCGCCTTTTGCGTGGCGCCGACCGGAGCGGTGGTGAACCAGTTGGGTGCCTGCGCGTGCATCGCGTGGGACACGATGCGCGCCATCGGCTTGACACCGAGCCGCCTGGCCGTGGAAGCGCGCATCATGACCATGGCGGCCGCACCATCGTTGATGCTGGAGCTCGACGCCGCAGTGATGGTGCCGTCCTTCTTGAAAGCCGGCTTGAGCGTGGCGATCTTGTCGAGCCTGACCTTGCCCGGGCCTTCGTCGATGCTCACCACGACCTCACCTGCACGGCCTTTGACCGTGACCGGAGTGATTTCGGTCGCGAATGCACCCGAGTCCGTGGCTGCCTTCGCGCGCTGCACCGATGCGATGGCGAACGCATCCTGCGCTTCCCGCGTGAACTGGTAGTGGGCGGCACACTCCTCGCCGAACGTCCCCATGGCGCGACCCGGTTCGTAAGCGTCTTCCAGTCCATCGAGCATCATGTGGTCGAAGACGCGATCATGGCCGATGCGCATGCCACCGCGCCCCTTGAGCAGGAGATACGGGGCATTGGTCATGCTCTCCATGCCACCGGCGACCATGACCTCGTGGCTGCCGGCCAGCAACATATCGTGCGCGAACATGGCGGCCTTCATGCCGGAACCACACATTTTGGACAGCGTCACCGCACCCGTGCTTTGCGGGAGCCCACCTTTGAATACGGCCTGGCGCGCCGGCGCCTGACCCTGTCCAGCCATCAGGCAGTTGCCGAACAGCACTTCGGTGACCAACTCGGGCGCGACACCGGAACGTTGCATGGCAGCCTTGATCGCGGCCCCTCCGAGGTCGTGGGCGGCAAGCGCGGAAAAATCCCCCTGAAAACTACCCATGGGCGTGCGGGCAGCACCCACGATGACGATCGGATCGGTATTGAAGGTGGACATGTCTACTCCTTGTGGCAATGAATCAGGGACATCCATCAGGTTACGACAAATCGGTGTCTGTGGCATCCGGGGCAAAGCGCTTTTCACGCTCATACGGAAACACATCGAACACATGGCCCTCGGCGATACGCTCCTTGTGTGCCTGCCAGAAACCGGCATCCAGCAGATCGGCGTGGTGTTTCATGAATACCTCACGCACCGCAGGATTGCCGAGCAGAAAGGGGCCAAAGGTTTCCGGGAACACGTCCTTGGGGCCGACGTTGTACCAGACCTCACCACTCATCTCGTCTTCTTCGTTGCGCGGCACCGGCACGCGGCGGAAATTGCAGTCGGTGATGTATTCGATCTCGTCGTAGTCGTAGAACACCACTTTGCCGTGGCGCGTCACGCCAAAATTTTTCCACAGCATGTCGCCGGGAAAGATGTTGGCCCGCACCAGGTCTTTGATGGCGTTCCCGTATTCCACTACGGCGCGCTCCACCTGCTCTTTGGCGCGGGGCGACTCCATGCCTTGGTCAAACGCCTCTTGCAAATAGATGTTGAGTGGGATCATGCGCCGTTCAATGTACACGTGCTTGATGATGACCTCCATCTCCCCATCGCCGTCGCGGTCAGAAATTTCCAGTTGGCTGGGTGCAAATTTTTCAATCTCGGCAATCAGCTCGTCGTCAAAGCGCGCGCGGGGAAAAGCCACTTCGCTGTATTCCAGCGTGTCCGCCATGCGGCCCACGCGGTCGTGTTGCTTGACCAGCTGGTACTTGCCTTTGATCTGCTCGCG
>JAYVRP010000165.1:0-2438 GCA_043776215.1 Rhodoferax sp.
GCGAAGACTTGCCGACATTCGGTTGCCCGGCAATCACGATCCTGATGCCGTCCCGCAACAACGCTCCCTGAGTTGCCTTCTGGCGAACCTGGCGCAGCGCAAACTCCAATCCTGTCAGCCGCCCCCGGACATCGGCACTCCGCAGGATGTCCGTCTCTTCCTCCGGAAAATCCAGCGAGGCTTCCACCAGCATGCGCAAATCGGTCAGTGCGGCCAGCAAGGTTTTAATCTCGCCAGAAAATGCGCCGGACAGGGATCGGTTGGCGCTGCGGACCGCAGCTTCAGTTCCTGCGTCTATCAGATCGGCAATGGCCTCGGCCTGCGCCAGATCCAGCTTGTCATTGAGAAACGCGCGCTGGGTGAATTCGCCGGGCTGGGCCGGACGCATGCGCATCCCGGCACCCGCCTGCAGACAACGCTGGAGCAGCAGCTGCATGACGACATTGCCGCCATGGCCTTGCAACTCAAGCACGTCTTCGCCGGTGTAAGAGTGCGGCCCCGGAAAAAAGAGGGCCAGCCCGCTGTCGATGGGCGCTCCAGTAGCGTCAAGGAACGACAAATGCGTTGCATGCCGGGCCTTCAGCGGGTGGCCACATATCTCGTTGACCACACTGGAAAGATCCTGGCCCGACAAGCGCACGATACCTACCGCTCCGCGCCCAGGCGCGGTCACGATGGCTGCAATGGCGTCTGCCTGGTACTGCGTCATGCCTTGCCCCGGTTCACGCCGGATGGCGGCGTATCAGAACTTCGGAAGGTTGAACTGGGGCGGAACGCCCATCCGCGTGTTGATCAACCACTGTTGCGCAATGGAAAGGATGTTGTTGGTAATCCAGTAGAGAACCAGGCCGGCCGGGAAAAAGAAGAACATGACTGAGAAAATCAGTGGCATGAACCACATCAGTTTGGCCTGCATCGGATCCGGCGGTGTCGGGTTGAGCGCCGTTTGCAGCAGCGTGGTCAGGGTCATGACCAACGGCAGGATGTAAAACGGGTCTGGCGACGAGAGGTCATGTATCCACAACACCCAGGGCGCGTTGCGCATTTCCACACTGGAAAGCAGAACCCAGTACAAGGCAATGAAAACCGGAATCTGGACCATGATCGGGAAACAACCACCCATCGGATTGACTTTCTCCTCCCGGTATATCTTCATCATTTCCTGTTGCATCTGCTGCGGGCTGTCTTTCAAGCGCTCGCGCATTTCCATCACCTTGGGATTGATGGCTTTCATCTTCGCCATGCTTGCATACGCCTTGGCGTTGAGCCAATAAAACGCAATCTTGAGCAGCAGCACCAACCCGACGATCGACCAGCCCCAGTTCTGGATGAAGCTGTGTAGTTTGTCGAGCAACCAGTACAAAGGCTTGGCAAGTATCGTCAACCAGCCGTAGTCCTTCACCAGTTCCAGACCCGGAGACAGGGCCTCGAGCACTTTTTCTTCCTGGGGACCCGCGAAAAACTTCGCGTCGACACTTTTTGTGGCGCCAGGGGCAATGGTGTCCAGGGACGTGATCATCGTCGCGCGATAGCAGCAATCCGCCACGGTCGCACCAGTATCGACCGCATCCAGCGACAGGTCCCGTTTGACGCCGTCGGGTAGCACCCAGGCGCTGGCGAAATAATGCTGCACCATGGCAACGTAGCCATTGGTCGATTGCTTCTCAAAGTCCGCCTTCTTTTTCTTGATGTCTGCGAATTCGACTTTCTGGTACTTCTTGCTCTCGGTATAGACCGCCGGGCCGGTAAAGGTCGAATAGAAAGACGATTCACCCGGCGGCTTGTTCCCGTCCCGCACGAGCTGAAGATAAAGTTGTGGTGCGACGGCCACGGTACCGGTGTTGGTGACCACATGCCGTACCGCCAGGTCGTAAGCCCCGCGACGCAAGGTGTAGGTTTTCACGAGTTTGACACCACCGACATCGGATGACTCGAAACTCAGGACGAGTTCGTTTTCGCCATCCTTCAGATCCCTCGCACCGACGACCTTCATCGGCGTCTTGTGATTGGGCAATGTGGTTCCGACCGCGCCGCCGCCGATCAGTCCGGACTGTGCAACGTAGACACGGTCTTTGCTGTCATCCAGCAAAACAAAATTTTTACCCTTGTCCGCCATGTCCTTGTACTTGACGAACTCAGAGCGGATCAATGATCCGCCTTCACTATCAAAGGTAAGTTTCATGACATCGGTGGAAACCACGATCTGTTCCCTGGGGGTCGCTGGCGCGGCCGGCGTCGTCGTCAAAGGTGGCAATGTGGTTGCTTGCCCCTGAGGGACTGTTTTTGCTGGCAATGCAACTGTTGACGAAGCCCCAGGGCCAGAGGCAGTTGCCTGGGCCTCGACCGGTAGCGGCTTGCCAGAACTGGGGAAGAAAGTCGCTTGCTTGCCATTGTGAACTTGCCATTGGTCCCAGAGCAGAACCATGGAGAAGCCAAAA
>JAYVRP010000166.1:0-2437 GCA_043776215.1 Rhodoferax sp.
CTTCTCCAGGGCGCCCGAATCGGTCATCTGCTTGAGGCCGAGAGAGTCAATCAACACGTCCACCTGCTGGTCCTGGCCGGTCCACAGGGCGTCGAACACCTGCTTGGCCGCATTGTTGGAAATCGTGCCGTCGGCGATCCTCGACAACATCTGCGCCAGCGCGGCGGCCGGAATCTGCGCATCGGCGGCAGACAATTCGGCGGCATTGAGTCGCCGGGATACTTCACCCATGACCCAGTTGCTGGCAAGCTTGGGTTGTCCGCTGGCTCGCGCCACGGCTTCGAAATAGGCCGCCATGGCCCTGCTTTGCGTCAGCGTGTCGGCGTCGTATTCGGGCAACCCGTAGTCGTTGACGAAGCGCCGGGCCATGACGCGGGGCAGTTCGGACATGCCGGATTGCACCTGCGCCACCCATTCACGGTCGATGGCAAGCGGGGGCAGGTCCGGGTCGGGGAAATACCGGTAGTCGGCCGCGTCTTCCTTGGTGCGCATGGCACGCGTCTCGCCGGTGTCGGGGTTGAAGAGCACGGTGGCCTGCTGGATTGCATGGCCGTCTTCGATCTGTTCGATCTGCCAGCGCACCTCGTAGTCGATGGCCTGCTGCATGAATTTGAAGCTGTTGAGGTTCTTGATCTCGCGCCGGGTGCCGAGCGGGTCACCGGGCTTGCGCACCGAGACGTTGGCGTCGCAACGGAAACTGCCCTCCTGCATGTTCCCGTCGCAAATGCCGATCCAGGTCACGATCTTGTGCAACTCCTTGGCATAAGCGACGGCCTCCACGCTCGAGCGCATGTCCGGCTCGGTGACGATCTCCAGCAATGGCGTTCCGGCGCGGTTCAGGTCGATGCCCGACCGCCCGGCAAAATCTTCGTGCAGGGACTTTCCGGCGTCTTCTTCCAGATGCGCCCGCACCAGGCGCACTGCACGCTTTTCTCCTTGCAGGAAGAACTCGACCTGCCCGCCCTGGACCACCGGGATCTCGAACTGGCTGATCTGGTAACCCTTTGGCAGATCGGGGTAGAAGTAATTCTTGCGCGCGAACACACTGCGCTCGGCGATATGCGCGCCGATCGCCAGGCCAAACTGGATGGCGCGTTCGACCGCGCCACGGTTCATCACCGGCAAGGTGCCAGGCAGGGCCAGATCGACTGCGCAAGCCTGGGTGTTGGGTGCGGCGCCAAACGCGGTGGAGGCCCGGCTGAATATCTTGGAGCGCGTGGACAGTTGGGCGTGGGTCTCGAATCCGATCACCACTTCGTAGCCGCGCACCAGTGCCTGCGCGCGGGTGCCGTCCGGCAGGGAGTTTTCGGTCAAGGTGCTCATGCTCAGAATCCGTGGGGCTTGCGGGTGTGGAAATCAGTGGCGCACTGGAACTGGTGTGCCACGTTGAGAAGCCGGGCTTCCTGCAGATAGTTGCCGATCAGTTGCAGCCCGACCGGCAGACCGCCGGCGCCGAATCCGGCCGGCAGGCTCATGCCCGGCAAGCCCGCCAGAGATGCCGGCAGCGTGAAGATGTCGGCCAGGTAGTTGGCCACCGGATCCTCACTCCTCTCGCCGATTTTCCAGGCCACCGTGGGGGCGACCGGGCCGGCGATCACGTCGCATTGCTGAAACGCCTGCTGGAAGTCGTCCGACAACATGCGCCGTATTTTCTGTGCCTGCAGGTAATACGCGTCGTAGTAGCCGTGGGACAACACGTAGGTGCCAATCATGATGCGGCGCTTCACCTCGTCACCAAAGCCCTGTGCGCGGGTCTTGCGGTACATGTCGAGCAGATCTTTGTAGTCCGGTGCGCGATGGCCGAATTTGACGCCGTCGAATCGGCTCAGGTTGCTGGACGCCTCGGCTGGCGCGATGATGTAGTAGACGGGAATGGAGAGTTCGGTGCGCGGCAGCGAGATCGACACCCGTCGCGCGCCGAGTCTTTCGTATTCGATCAGTGCGGCTTCCACGGCGGCCAGGACGTCCGGTGCGACGCCGTCACCAAAGAACTCATTCGGCACGCCGATACGAAGGCCCTGCAACGACTGGTCGAGCCCGGCGCTGAAGTCTTCGGCTGGAACGTCGAGCGAGGTCGAGTCGCGATCCGGGTCGGGGCCACACATGATGCTGAGCAGCGCCGCGCAATCCTGTGCACCGCGGGCCATGGGGCCGGCCTGGTCGAGGCTGGAGGCAAAGGCCACCATGCCATACCGCGAGGCACGCCCATAGGTAGGTTTGATGCCAGTGACACCGCAAAACGAGGCTGGCTGGCGGATCGAACCGCCGGTGTCGGTTCCCGTGGTGGCGGGTGCCAGCCGCGCCGCCACGGCAACGGCGCTCGCACCGGAGGACCCGCCCGGCACATGTCGGTGTTCCAGGGGTTGCGTACCGGGACCGGCCCCGCATGGCCTACCGGTGCGATGGCTGAGTTCTCGTTGGCGGAGCCCATCGCAAA
>JAYVRP010000167.1:0-2436 GCA_043776215.1 Rhodoferax sp.
ACCAAGCAGGGGCAGGAATTGCGCTTCTGGTTCACGCGCCGCCTCGCCCTGGGCCTGACGCCCTTGCTCGACCGTGCCGTGACCGAACATGTTGCGCGCCAGGGCGGGCTGGCCACGTCGCACCTGGCGTCCAGCGACGATCTGGCCAAGAAGGCGATGACACAGTTCCAGCGCGCCGAAACACTCAAGAGCTCTGATTTCGCAACGCCCTACAAGAGCCCTGAAGCCAGTGTGCCGATTTTCGAGCAGGCCTTGCTGGTGACGGAGGTCAACGTGGCGCCCCAGGCCGGCGGCCAGCTGCGCATGAGTTTTTCCGAGAAACTGACCGGCATCAAGGAACACCGCAGTTTCCAGATGGGCCTGGCCGACCAGTTGATACACGCCTTCGTACACCTGCTGGAACGCGCCATTGTGCAATCGCAGTGGCGCGAGGTCGCACCTGCGGCGCAGGTGGCGCCCGCCGCAGACCCGTCGCAGGGGCCCGACAAGCCGCACTACCTCAACTGAGGGCCGCAGCCCCGGCCGCTTATTCGGCGCTGATGCCGTTGCGTTTGATCACCGAGCCCCAGCGTGGAAAGTCCTTGTGGACCACGGCATTGAGCTCTTCCGGCGTGGAGGTGCTGGCGTCCAGCCCCGCACGACCCAGCACGTCGCGTACCTCGGGTAACTTCAATATGGCGGCAATTTCGGTGTTCAGCCGGGTCACCACGGCAGCCGGCGTCTTGCCCGGGGCAAAAAAGGCGTACCACATGTCCACGTCGACGCCTTTGCCGCCGAGTTCCTCGATCGTGGGTACGCTTGGAGCCACCGGATGCCGCTTGGGGCTGCCCACCGCGAGCGCCGTGAGTCGTCCGGAACTGACGAAACCCTGCGCGATATGGACCGGCAGAAAACCGACCATCAGTTCGCCCGACAGCAGGTCCTGGGTATAACCCGCCGTGCCACGGTACGGCACATGCAGCATGAACAGTTGCGACTGCGCCTTGAACAACTCCATGGCCATGTGGTGCGGCGTCCCGATACCCGGCGAACCGTAGTTGATGGCGCCGGGTTTTTCCCTGGCGCGCGTGATCAGGTCCTGCATGGACTTGATGCCGGTCTTGGGGTTGGCCACCAGCATCAAGGTGCCGTAGGCCGCCATCGAGACCGGGGCGAAGTCTTTCACCGGGTCGAATGGCACTTGCTTGTACAGCTGGGACGCCATCAGCATGGTGTTGGCACCCATCAACAGGGTGTAACCGTCGGCAGTGGCTTTGGCCACGGTGTCGGCGCCGATGTTGCCACTGGCGCCGGGCAGGTTCTGCACCACCACGGGCTGGCCCAGGCGCTCACTGAGCCGGGGCGATACCGTGCGCGCAATGGTGTCCATGCCGGTGCCCGGCGTAAACGGCACGATCAGGCGGATGGTTTGCGCCGGCCAGGTCTGTGCCTGAGCGACCACGGCCGCCGCGCCCAGCAGCAAGCCCGCAACAACTCGGAAAACGCGAATATTCATGATGGTCCTTGGGGGCAGAGAGGTCGAAAGTCGCCGACCCTCAACGGTGTTCACGGGGTTCAGGCGCGGTCCAGCTTGAACACCGCCTCGGCATTGGCCTGGAAGAATTTCTGCTTGTCCACAGCTTCCATGTCCATGCCGTCGAGCGCAATGACCTCGTCCACCGCATGCTGGTACGGATAGTCCATGGCATAAAGCACGCGGTCCACACCCATGAACTGCTGGGTGAACTTGATCGCCGGCTCCCAGGCAACACCACTGTTGGTGATGTAGAAATTTTCGCGCAGGTAGTCGCTGGGAAGCTTGCGGATGGCTTGCATGCTGTCATACCGCCTGGAGCGTACCGTCGCCTGGTGCATGTAGTCCAGCCGGTAGGCCCAAAAGGGCAACGCCTCGCCCATGTGACCAATGATCATGCGCAATTTTGGAAACCGGTCGAACACGCCGGCCGTGATGATGCGCAAGGCATGCATGCCGGTCTCGACGCCGAAACCATAAATGGCGCCATCCAGCCCGCATTCCTGGAACGGGGCAATCATGTTGGCAGGCAGCGCGTTCGGATGCAGGTAGATTGGGGTATCCATCGCCTCGGCAGCGGCAAAGATGTCCCAGAATTTCGGGTCGGACAAATATTCGCCCTGGGTGTGCGAGTTGATGACCACCGCGTGCATTCCCAACTCGGTGACGCCGCGCTCGATCTCCCGGGCAGCAGCCGCAGGGTCCTGCGGCGCAATCGCGATCATGCCGGCGAAACGGGTCGGATGCTTGCGGATGGCCTGCGCCAACTGGTCGTTGGCCAGTCGGGCAAACGGTACGGCGGTGGCCTTGTCCATCACCTGCACACCCGGTGCGGTCAGGGCAATCACCTGGCGGTCGATGCCACAGGCGTCCATGTGCGCGAGCCGGAGCTGGTCGAGATCGGTCAGGCAACGCATGATGTG
>JAYVRP010000168.1:0-7991 GCA_043776215.1 Rhodoferax sp.
TCTATGGTGTTCTTGGCGCTTTCCAGTTTGCCCCCGGCTTTCGCCGCCGCCATCCCCAGTGGCACCGCGTAGCTGGGCGGGTACTGATCCCTTGCGGGCTTGTCGTTGCGCTCTCTGGCCTGTGGATGGCCCAGTTCTATCCGCGCGGAATCGAGCCGCCGGCCAGTTTTGACGGTCCGGCCCTCTCTGTCGTCCGGCTTCTGACCGGCACCGCGATGGCCTTGTTCCTTTGTCTCGGTTTCGCTGCAGTCCGACGGCGCGACATCCCGCAGCACCAGGCCTGGATGATGCGCGCGTACGCCCTCGGTCTGGGCGCAGGCACGCAGGTGTTTACCCACATCCCCTGGTTCGTTTTTCCGGGCTTGCAGGGGGAACTTGCCAGAACCTTGTGCATGGCAGCGGGCTGGGCCCTCAATCTGGCTGTGGCCGAAACCCTGATTTCACGTGGGCGACGCAGACCCTTGCGTTATTGAAAGCTCGTTTCACCACTCGCAACGCCGGTGCAATGTTGGCGCAGCGTGCAGCCCTGCACCACCAGCAGGCTATCGCTCGACCGGCCGGCCGGCCAACTCCTGGCTGACCTGATAGGCCAGCGTCAGCCCGCGTCCCAGCGCAAATCCACTGTTGTAGCCCGTGCCCATGGTGGTGTAGGCCGCGCACGAGCCCACGGCATGCAGGCCGGGAATCGCCTGGCCGCGTGTGTCAAGCACATGGCCATCGGCATCGATATGGATGCCGCTGGAACCGATGCCAGTACCCACGAAGCGCAAGCGAAAGCCAAAGAATGGCGCCGTATTGATCGGGCCCAAAACCGGGCTTGGCTTGTGATTTGGGTCGCCGGCAAAGCGACGTACGTAGTCCACCGTGCCACGCCCAAAGTCCGGGTCGACACCTTGGCGCGCGTTCGCGCTGAAACGTGCCGCCGTATGCTCGAGCGCGGCTCCGTCGATGCACAGTTGGTCGCCCAGGGCACGCAGGCTGGCTGCCGACTCGACCATGCCCTGCGGATACGCACCGCCAGGCGGCGTGGCGCCCAGGCCGTACTTCTGGTGGTGCTGCTCGTCGAAGACCATGTAAAACGGCAAATGCGGGTCTTCCGGATTCATGGTCTTCGAGACAATGTCAACCCAGTAGGAGTCGTCGCAATACCGCTTGCCCGACTTGTCCACAATGATGGCGTGCGGCATGGCGTAGTCCGGCCCGTAGGCGTAGCCAACACCAGTGTCGGTCTTCCAGCCCGGCAGCATCGGGATACACGTGGCGGGCAGTTTGACGACCGCACCACCGATGGCGCGCACGAGTCGTATGCCGTCGCCCTTGATCGAACGTGGCGCCACGCTACCGAAGTCCTCTGGACCCAGGCCCACGAGTTCCTGCACCAGCTCCCGGTCCCAGTCGTAGGTGCTGGTGGCCAGTACCACAGAGCCTTCGAAACTCACCGGACCCTCCGGCCCCTGGGCACGCACTCCGTTGACCCGTCCGTCCGAGTCACGCAGCAGTTCGGTGGCTGGGTGCTCCAGCAGGATGCGAATGTTGGCGCACTGCATGGCCCGGGCCAGGAAGCTGCCGAACACGCCGGGGCCGAAGGTCAGCGGGTCGCCGCCCATGGCGTCAGCGTCGGGCCGGGTCTGGTTGTCGGGGTTCTCGGGCATGCCAAAACCCTGCACCTGTGCGTTTTCGCCCGTCGTGTCTGCGTCGTCGAGTTGGGACAGGCGACGGCCTTTGCGGAACATCTCGGCATAGGTGGTGCCCACCGGAAAATACGGACTGACCCTCACTTTGTCACGCCAGTGGCCCAAAGCAGAGCCATCGATGACTTGGTTCGTCAGGTAGCGGCCCGCCGCTTGTGCGCCGGGGGCCTCGTTGTGGTAGTCCGCCAGGCCGGGTATCACGGTCCAGCGGATTGCACCCATGTCTTCCCAGTACCGAATGGCGATGGGTGATACCCGCAGCCAGCGGCGCATGGCCCCCTCATCCAGCAACTCCGGGTGGTCGTGGGCGATGTGGCGCACATACTGTTCGGCGAGCTCTGGGGAGTCGCTCAGCCCTTCGCGCCGGGCCACGTGGTTGTTGCCCACCCACACCTGACCACCGGAGAATGCCGCAGCACCACCAAGCATGTCCGAGGATTCGAGTACCACGACATTCAATCCATGCAGGGCTGCACCGAGCGCAGTCGCGATGCCTGAGAGACCAGCGCCCACGACAACCAGCGTGGGCGTCTTTACATTTGCTCGTATGTGCATGCAGCCTCTCAGGCCGGACGCAGGATGACCGGCAATGTCGGCGGCGAATGAAAAATGAACCCTTCCCCTGGCGGGGGCGGCCCCACGGGCTCGATGCGCTCGACCCTTGCCAGAAACTCGGCCAGGGCGTGCTCCATCTCGGTCTTGGCCAGCCGAACACCCACGCAATGGTGGATACCCCCACCAAAGGTCAGGATGTCGCCCCGGGCGGTGAATTGCCGGTCACTCGTACCCATGAACCGGTCGTGGTCAAAACGCGAAGCCTCCGGGAAATGGCTGGGGTCGTGGTTGCCCGACACACTCATGGCGCAGATCTTTTCACCCGGCCGGACGGTCACGCCGGCAATCTCGACCTCGGCCGTGACCGAGCGGATGTTGGCGTTGACCGGCGGGTAGTAGCGCAGGGCCTCGGCACAAAAGGCCGCGAGAGACTCGGCATCGCTGTAATTGGCTTTCAGCCACTCCCACTCCGCAGGATCCAGTGCCACATGGCGCAGCACACTGGTCAACACCCGCTCGGTGGTCTCCACGCCCGCGGCCAGCAGGAAGATGATGTTGGACACGATTTCCTCGTGCGGGATGGGCTCTCCGTCGTACTCGGCCGACACCAGGTCGGACAGCAGGTCGGTGCCCGGATGGCGGCGCCGCGCATCGATGATGGGCTCCAGAAACTGGCGCACCTCCTCGCGCGCCGCGAACGCGGCCACCCGGGCCCCCGGGTTGGTGATGCTGGACGAACTGCCGGCCACGATGGTGCGGTACCAGTCGCGGAAGCGCGCTGCCTCCGGCAGGTCGGTCAGCGCCGTGATCGCCAGCAACGGCACCCACATCGCGTAGTGCTCGCGCAGGTCCATCGGCTGGCCCATCGGCATGCTGGCGGCCTGGTGGCGCGCAATCTGTTGCACCACGTCGACGAGGCGCTCGCGCAACGCGCGCTGGGACCGGATCTCGCGCCCCACGATGCCGATCTTCTTGCTGTGCTCGCGCCCGCTCATCTGCATGAAAGAGCGTCCGAAGGCCGAAGCACCAGCACCGGCCTGCGGCGGCTGGAACTGGTCGTCGCCGGACAACACAGTCTTGACATCGTCGTAGCGTGTGACGACCCAGGCGTCGAGGCGCTCACTTCGGAAGATCGGCAGGTCCTGCCGAAGGCGCGAAAACACCTCGTGCCGGGGCAACTGCGACCGGCCCTCGACCAAGGCCGCAAACTCGGCCACCAAAACATCTTGTGTCGCATTCGCGGTTGCCATAGGTACCTCCCTTGGGTTGGATGCTTGTCAGGCGCTGGGCAGGTGCCCGAGGTAATGCGCAATGACTTTCGCGTCGTTGATCAGGTCCTCGCTCTTGCCCTGAAAAGCGAGCTCGCCATGCTCCAGCAAATAGGCCCGTTGAGTCGCCTGCAACGCGCGGTGGGCGTTCTGCTCCACCAGCAGGATAGTAAGGCCCGCCGCGTTGAGCTTGCGCAGTGCAGCGAACACCTGGTCGGTGATGAGTGGCGACAGCCCCAGGCTGGGTTCGTCGAGCAGCAGCAACTTGGGCCCACCCATCAGCGCACGCCCGATGGCGAGCATCTGCTGCTGCCCGCCCGACAACGTGCCACCGCGCTGTGTGCGGCGCTCCTCCAGAATCGGGAACAGTTGGTACACGTCGTGCAAGCCGTAGTTGGAGGCGCGGCCACCGCGCGCCAACTCGCCGAGTTGCAGGTTCTCCTCGACCGTCAGCTCCACCAGAATCTGGCGCCCCTCCGGGACTTGCAGCAGGCCCTGGCGCGCGACGCGGTGCGGCTTCACGCCTGCGATCTCCCGGCCCTCGAACCGGACCGAGCCGCGCTGCGGACGCACGGTGCCCGACAGGCAATTGAGCAGCGTCGATTTGCCCGCACCATTGGCTCCAATCAGAGCCACCATTTCGCCGGCGTCGATGTGCAGGCTCACGCCTCGCAGTGCCTCGATGCCGGAATATGCGGCGGCCAGGTCCTTGACTTCCAGCATCATTTCGCGCCACCCAGATACGCTGCGACCACCGCAGGGTTGTGCATGACTTGCTGCGGGGTGCCAGAGGCGATCATGGCGCCGGAGTCCAGCACGTACACCTGCTCGCACAACTGGTTCACGAAACGGATGTTGTGTTCGATCAGCAACAGCCCGATGCCGCTGGCGGTCAGCTCCTTGAACACCTGGCCCAGCTCGGTCGCCTCCACGTCGTTCATGCCGGCCACTGGCTCGTCCAGCAGCAGGATCTTCGGATTGGTCGCCACGGCACGCATCATCTCCACGCGGCGCTGGTGCCCGTAGGCCAGGCCACCGGCCGGGTGATCGGCAAACCGGCTCATGCCAAAGCGCTCCAGCAATTGGCGCCCGCGCTCGAACAGCTGCGGAGATTCGCGCACCGACGAAGGCAATCCCACCAGTTGCGCGAACAGCGACGATTTCACGTGCACGTGGAAACCGATCACGACGTTTTCCAGCACGGTGGCCTCGGGCAACAGGCGGATGTTCTGGAAGGTGCGCGACACACCCGCAAACGCAACTTCGTGCGCCTCGGCGGTGGTGATGTCGTGGTCGCCCAGCTTGACACTGCCGGTGGTCAGTTTCAGCAGGCCGGTGATCATGTTAACCACCGTGGTCTTGCCGGCGCCGTTGGGGCCGATCAGGCCGGTGATCCGGCCGGGCGGCACCTCCATGTTGACGTCGGATACCGCCAACAGGCCGCCAAAGCGCTTGGATACGTTGCTAAGCACCAGTGACGGCATTGGCACCCTCCTTGAACAGTTTGTCGCGGGCGGCGGCACGCCGCTTGCGCAGGTGCAACACCAGACCGTCAAACACGCCGTGCGGCATGAAAGCGATCATCACCATCATCAGCACGCCCTGGAAAAACTGCCGGTTGTCCGCCAGGGGCCGCGCCAGCTCGGGCAACAGCGACATGATGGCTGCCCCCACGATCGGGCCGGCCACGGTGCCGCGCCCGCCAAGAATGATGTAGGTGAGTGCAGCCACCAGGAACGGAAAGCCGAACATCTCGGGCTCGATGCTGAAGGAGTAAAGGCTCTGCATGCCCCCGAAAAAACCGGCCAGCGCCCCGCTCAGGACGAACGCGATCATGTGGTACTTGCGGATCGAAATGCCCAGCGTGGCGCCCACGGTCTCGTCCTGGCGCAAGGCGTCGAAGGCGCGCCCGATGGCGGAGCGGCTGATCACCACCATGAAATAGATCGTCACCAGCACCGCCAGCACCAGATGCCAGGTCTGCACCAGTTTCGGAATATTGTTGAAACCCTGCGGGCCACCGGTCAGCGCGTCGAAGTACAGGCACAAGGACACCACGATCTGCACGAAGGCCAGTGTGGCGATGGCCTGGAACACGCCGCGCAGACGGGCCAGCGGAATCGACAACAGGAACCCGCCGACACAGCCCATGAGTGTTGCCGCCAGCAGCGCAATGATCGGGTTGAAACCCTGGTTCTTGACCAGGATCGCCACACCGTAGGCACCAATCGACGCAAAACCAGCCGACCCGATGGAGAACACGCCGGCACGCAGCACCATCTGCTGGCTGTAGGCAAAACCGACTGCCAGCAGGAAGTAGTCGAACAGCGGCTGGTAGGTATAGATCAAGTTCATCATCGCCGTGACACTCCCACTTGGACACCTTCGCTGCCGAACAGGCCGCTGGGCTTGACCAGCAACACGACAAAGAGCAGCCCGTAGATGATGGTTTCGGTCAAGGCACTCGGAAGGTAAGCGACGGCCAGGTTCTGGAAGATGCCGAGCAACATGCCCGCCACCACCGCTCCGTGCACGCTGCCCAGACCACCGAGCACCACCACCACGAAAGCCTTGAGCAGGTAAGGCTCGCCCATGTAGAAATGGATCGAGTTGAACGACAGCCCGATCATGATGCCGGCCACCCCCGCCAGCGCACCCGAGATGAAGAAGGTCTGGAAATACACCAACGCCGGGTTCACCCCGAGCAGCGAGGCGACCCGCTCATTGCCGCTGACCGCGCGGATCTGGCGGCCAAAGCTGGTCTTGTACAGGTAGAACATCATCACCGCCAGCAGCACCACCACCACCAGCAGGATGACGACCTGCAGAAACGAAAAACGCACCGGGCCGAATTCGTAGAACTCGACCGGGAATGTCTCGAACGGAAACCGCAGCACCTTGGTGTCGGACAGACGCTGCGCCACACTCATCAGGCACAGATTGGCGCCGATGGACGAGATCAACGCACCGAACTCGATCTGGCCGCTGCCCCGGATGGTGGCGAACGCGGCCACTTCGACCAGGTAGGACACCAGGCCCGACCCGATCATCGCCAGGATCAGTGCCAGCCACAGCGGAATGCCGTGCAGCACCGCGAAATAACCGATGAACGCCCCCGACATGAAGACCCCGGCATGCGCCAGGTTCAGGATCTTGAAGGTGCCAAAGATCAGCGTGAATCCGAGCGCAAACAGCGCATACACCGAGCCGGTGACGAGTCCGTTGACGAGTTGCTGGGCAATCATGCGGGGTCCCTGGGGGTTGGGCTAAGTGTTGTTGCGGCCATGGCAGACCAAAAGGGCGCAGGCGAGACGCACGGTCATCCTTCCTGCCAGCCGACAGCACGCGGGCACGTCCGACGTGCTGGTTCCTTGAATTTCGCAGCCCCGGTCAGTTCGCGGGAACCGGCCGGTTGTTGCGGATCACCATGACCGCCGGGCCGTATTCCGGAATCCGGTCGGCTTTCTGGGTCCACTTGCCACCGCCGAGCACGACATCGGCGTCGCGCAGTTTCATGATGGCTTCAAGCACCCTTTCACGCGTCGGGTTGGGCATGGAATCCTTGATTGCACGAGCCGCGAGCAAGGTTTCCGAGTAGCCGACCGCGGCCCAGGTGTCGGGCGCGGTGTTGTACAACCGCTTGTAGTTCTCGACGAACTTGACGTTCATCGGCGCAGTCGACTGGTCGTTGAAATCGATCGAGAAGTAGGTGTTCTCCACCGCCTTGCCACCGATCTTGAGGTAGTCGACACCGAGGCCAGCGGTGCCGAACAGGTTCACGTTGGATGCCACGCCGGCCTGCTTGAGTTGGATCACGAGGTTCGCCGCCTGCGCCGCATTGGACCCGAGCCAGATGCCATCTGGCTTGGCCGCGGCGATCTTGGTGGCCAGCGCACCGAAGTCGGTGTCGGAAATCAGGATGGTCTCTTCGGCGATGGGCTTGATGCCTTTGGCCGCCAGCGGTGCCATGAAGGCCTTCATGTTGTTGATGTGGCCGTCGTTGTCGCGTCCCCAGATGGCGGCAAGGCGCTGCGGCTTGACCTTGTCGATGGCGTACTGGGCCAGCGGCGCCACCTGCAACTGCGACGAGGCCGTGACCTTCAGGTACCACTTGCTGGCCTCCAACGGCGCGGCCGTCTGCGCGGTCGAGAACATCGGAATCTGCAGGTCGTTGAGTAGCGGCGCCACGCCGATCATGAGCACACTGTCGGCGCCACCGAGCACGATCAGCGCGTTGTCGACCTTGGCGGCGCGCGTGAGGAGCGTGGTGATCTGGGCGCGGTCGTTCTGGTCGTCGTTCGACACCAGCTTGATCGAGTTGCCGGCGCCGAGGTAATTGGCCGCGTTCAGTTCGTCGACGGCCATCTTCACTGCATTGGCTTCAGGCACGCCGACAAAAGCCAGCGGACCCGTAAGCGCCTTGACCGACGCGATGGTGAATTCCGCTGCCACCGCTGGCAGCGGGGCCAGGACGGCG
>JAYVRP010000169.1:0-7985 GCA_043776215.1 Rhodoferax sp.
AGTGCCTGGCTGACCGTGTCGTTGCCGGGTGCCACGCCGTTGCGCCCCGACAGCGCGGCCACGAACACGATGACCCAGTCTTTCCCGAATTGCTGCGACTCCAGCGCCAGCGCTTCGAACGAAGCGAGCGCATCCGGCGCCTTGTCCACCGACATCCAGGGTACCAGCGCACCACCTTCGCCGGCCTCGAATCGCTCGCGCTGCTCGGGCGTGCTGTCGTCAGCGAGTTCGGCGCCGGCAAATACGAATAACAGGCGCTGCGGATCGTCTTGTGCGCGTGCTGCGGCGAGCAGGTCGTCGAAACTGGTGATTTGCATGGTCCGTCCGGCCGGTGCAAGCCGACCGCATTTGGTGTAAAAAGGTTCCTTCCGCCACTGCGGAACCGGCACCTATTGTGGCAGGTCAACCCGGTGGGTCGCCACCTGACGTAGCCTTCAACGCTTGCGCCCCCACAGCGCTGCCCCAACCCCTAGAGACCCTCCACAACCACATGACCCAAACCACCCGACACACAGCCCAGGCAACCGCCACACTGGCTCCGCAAGTCATCAGCGAAGAGGTTCTGCGCGAAAAATACGCCAAGGGCGACGAGCAGAGCATCCTGGACGTGAACCGCCGTGTCGCGCACGCACTCGCCCAGGCCGAACCGACCGAACACCGGAAACACTGGGAAGAACGTTTCCTGCACACCCTGCAACAGGGTTTCCTGCCGGCCGGGCGTATTCAGTCCGCCGCCGGCACCGATTTGTCGGCCACCTTGATCAATTGTTTCGTGCAACCGGTCGGTGACTCGATCGCGCATGACGAGGACGGCCACCCCGGCATCTACATCGCGCTCACCCAGGCCGCCGAGACCATGCGCAAGGGCGGCGGCGTGGGGTACGACTTCTCGCGCATCCGTCCGCGCGGGGCGTGGGTGGGCAGCACCCAAAGCAGCGCCTCCGGGCCGGTGAGTTACATGCACATCTTCGACCGCTCCTGCGAAACGGTGGAGTCGGCAGGCGCCCGGCGCGGCGCGCAGATGGGCGTGCTGCGTTGCGACCATCCCGATATCGAGGAATTCATCCGCGCCAAGGACCGTGGTGACCTGAAGAACTTCAACATTTCGGTCGGCGTGAGTGACGCGTTCATGCAGGCGGTGCGAGACGACACCGTCATCGACCTCGTGCACAAGGCCGAACCTAGCGCCGCACAGAAGGCCGCCGGCGCGCATGCATTGACCCATGCCGACGGCAGCCGGCTGTGGGTCTACCGCCAGTTGCCGGCGCGCGACCTGTGGGGCCAGATCATGCGCTCCACCTACGACCACGCCGAGCCCGGCGTCTTGTTTCTGGACCACATCAACCGGGACAACAACCTGTCGTATTGCGAGACGATATCGACAACCAATCCTTGTGTGACGGCAGATACCTGGGTCATGACGAGTGAGGGCGCGCGCCAGGTGGCCCATCTGGTCGGCCAACCGTTCCTGGCCCTGGTGGACGGCCGGGCCTACCGCACGGAGTCCGATGGCTTCTTTGCCACCGGCACCCAGCAGGTGTTTGCGCTGCGCACACGCGAAGGGCACACCCTGCGCCTGACCGCAGACCATCCGGTGCGGCGTGTCACCTGCAAGACGCGTTACCTGCTGGAAACTGAATGGGCCCCCGTGGCCAGCCTGAAGCCAGACGACGAACTGGTGCTCAACAACCACCGCCCCAGCGAGGGTTGGGAGGGCGCGCACAACGAAGGCGAGGGTTACCTGATGGGGCTGCTGATCGGCGACGGGCACCTCAACCGCGACAAAGCCGTGTTGTCGGTCTGGACCCCGGAGCTGCGCGTCGTCGGAGGGGCACCACACACCATGGAACACAGTGCCAGCGGCATCATGCGCGCGGCCGAGGCTGCTGCCATGGCGCTGCCACACCGTTCCGATTTTCGCGGCTGGCAACACGCCGTTCAGGCGCGCGGCGAGTTTCGCCTCGTGTCGGGCGCCTTGCGCAAGCTGGCGCTTCAACTGGGCGCCTCGCCCGGGAACAAGACCATCACGCCGGCCATGGAAGCGGCATCCTCCGACTTCTGTCGCGGCCTGCTGCGGGGCCTGTTCGACGCCGATGGTTCGGTGCAGGGTTCACAAGATAAAGGCGTGAGCGTGCGCCTGACCCAGGTGGACACGTCCGCCCTGGAGGCTGCACAACGCATGTTGCTGCGTCTGGGCATCGTAGCCACCCTCTACCGCAACCGCAAGCCCGCCGGCCTGGGCCTGCTGCCCGACGGTCGCGGCGGCTCCCGGGAGTACACAACCCGTGCAGTACACGAGTTGGTCATTACCGGCGACAACCTGGCTGTCTTTGCGGAACGGGTCGGCTTCGAAGACGACGCCAAATCCGAGCGTCTGCAATCCCTGCTGGGCGCGTACCGCCGCACCCTGAATCGGGAACGCTTCACCGCCACCGTCATGTCCGTCGAGGCACAGGGGCAAGAGCCGGTCTTCGACGTGACGGTCGAGCAGGTGCATGCCTTCGATGCCAATGGGATTCTGGTGCACAACTGCGGCGAACAGCCCCTTCCCTCCTACGGCTGCTGCTGCCTCGGTTCGATCGACCTGACCCGTTTCGTGCGCGACCCGTTCCAGCCCGGCGCCCGTTTCGACCACGCGGCCATGGCCGACATGGCCAGCGTTGCCACCCGCATGCTCGACAACGTGCTCGACATCACCGTGTGGCCACTGCCCCAGCAGCAGGAAGAGGCGCGCAGCAAACGCCGCGTGGGCCTGGGCTTCACGGGCCTGGGCGACGCGCTGGTCATGCTCAACCTGCGTTATGACACCGAGGATGCGCGCAGCATGGCCAGCGAGATCAGTGCCGCGCTGCGTGACGCGGCCTACAGTGCCTCGGTGGAGCTGGCGCGCGAGCGCGGCGCGTTTCCGCTTTTCAATGCCGACCTCTACCTCAGCGGCCAGAGTTTCGCCTCCCGGCTGCCGCAATCGCTGAAAGACCGCATTCGCACCCACGGCCTGCGCAACTCGCATCTGCTGTCGATCGCGCCGACGGGCACCATCAGCCTGGCGTTTGCCGACAACGCCAGCAATGGCATCGAGCCACCTTTCAGCTGGACCTACACCCGCAAGAAGCGCATGTCCGATGGTGGCTTCAAGGAATACGCCGTCGAGGACCACGCCTGGCGGCTGTACCGCCACCTGAACGGTGCCGAGGCGCCACTCACGAACGCCTTTGTCACCGCCCTGGAGATGAGCGCCCAGGCGCACGAGGAGATGGTGGCGGCGGTGGCGCCCTACATCGACACGGCGATCTCCAAAACCGTCAACGTGCCCGTCGACTATCCCTACGCCGACTTCCAGAACCTGTACATGCAGGCATGGTTGTCGGGCTTGAAGGGCCTGGCCACGTACCGGCCCAACAATGTGCTGGGGTCGGTGCTGAGCACCGGGCCCGCCACGGTCGCAGCCACGACCCTGCGTATCGACGACGCCAACCGCCGCCTCGCGCTGGACCGGCTGCCGGCACCGGTGTTGTCGTCGCTGCGCTGGCCGGGGCGCCCGGAGCTGCCGGGCGGCAACCCGGCCTGGACCTTCATGGTGCACCACCCGTTTGGCGACTTTGCACTGTTCGTGGGTGAACTTGCGCCCGAAGAGGGCGGAGCCCCGCGTCCGTTCGAGGTCTGGGTGAATGGCGCCGAGCAGCCGCGCGGCCTGGGTGCGCTGGCCAAGACCTTGTCGATGGACCTGCGCGCCAACGACCCGGCCTGGCTGCAGCTCAAGCTCGACGCGCTCGCCACGGTGGCCGAGGAGCGCGCGTTCGAGATGCCTTTCCCGCCCTACGGCGAGATGCGCATGTTCCCGGGTGTGGTGGCGGCCACCGCAGCGGTGATCCGCTGGCGCTGCGAACAGTTGAAAGCCCTGCCCGACAGCCGGCGCACAGACCCGACTCCGGTGTTGGACGCCATGTTCAGCCGCGACGAGCCGCGCACCGGGCCGTCCGGCACGCTGGCCTGGGCCGTGGATGTCGACAACCCCGCCAGCGGCGAAACATTCACCCTCACACTGAAGGAAATCACCCTGCCCGGCCACGACGGCCACCCGGTCACGCGGCCCTGCGCGCTCGGGTTTTCGGGCAACTACCCGCGCGCGCTGGACGGCCTGGCGCGCCTGCTGTCGCTCGACATGCGCGTGATCGACCCGGCCTGGATCGGCATGAAACTGCGCAAGCTGCTCAACTATGCCGAGCCGCTGGGCCACTTCATGGCATTTGTACCGGGGCTGCCGCCCAATGAACGGCGCCAGCAGACCTGGCCCTCCACCGTGGCCTACCTGGCGCGCCTCATCATCCACCGCTACGCGATGCTCGGCGTGCTGGACGAGCAAGGCTTCCCGGTGCGCGACATGGGCGTGCTGGAGACTCCCAGGGAGGCCGACAGCAACACCCCGCTGGCGGGCAGGCCTTGCCCGGAATGCGGCAACCCGACCGTGATCAAGAAAGACGGCTGCGACTTCTGCACCGCCTGCGGGTACGTCGGGCAGTGCGGGTAGGGGATGCCGGTTCATCCGGCACACGCATCGCAAAGCCACCCCGAACGTATGCTCGACCTGCCCCTTGAATCGCGCCGCCTCATCCTGGTGTTCGGCGCCAGTGGCTACGTCGGAAGCAGCCTGGTCCCGACGCTCGTCGCGCGGGGTGAGCGCGTGCGGGCCGCGGCACGCAACCGCGCCGTGCTGGAAAACCGTGGCTGGAGCGGCGTCGCGCTGGTCGAAGCCGACGCGCTCGACCCCGGCACACTTGCGGCCGCGTTGTCCGGCGTCGACACGGCCTACTACCTGGTCCACTCGATGGCTGCGGGCAAAAACTTCGGCGAGCTCGACCTGGCCGCGGCTGGCCACTTCGCGGACGCCGCGGCCCTTGCCGGCGTGCGGCGCATCGTCTACCTAGGTGGCCTGGTGCCGTCCGATGCCGACTCCGAGCACCTGATTTCCCGCAAGCAGACCGGGGACCGCCTGCGCCGTGGCCACGTGCCGGTCACCGAGATTCGCGCCGGTGTCATCGTCGGGCCCGGGTCGGCGGCCTACGAGGTGATCCGCGACCTGGTCTACCACCTGCCGCTGATGCTGACGCCGCGCTGGGTGCGCTCGCGGTCCGCGCCCATCGCGCTGTCCAACCTGCTCGAGTACCTGCTGCGCGTGCCTGCGCTGGCAGAAGCGGCCGGCCAGATCTACGACGCGGCGGGGCCGGAGTACCTGTCCTACGAAGACCTGATGCGCCAGTTCGGCAGTGTCGTAGGCAAGCAACCCCGGATCCTGGCGGTGCCGCTCCTGACGCCGGGGCTCTCGGCGCACTGGTTGGGCCTGGTCACCTCGGTGCCCGCCAGCATTGCACGAGCGCTGATCCAGGGCCTGAAGCACGATATCCCGGCCGACGACACCGCGTTGCGTCGTCTCGTGCCACAGCGCTTGCTGACCTTCCGGGAGGCCGTCGTGGCCGCACTGGAAACCGAGCGCAGGCATCAGGTGACGGCGCGCTGGGCGGAGGGCGCGTTCCACTTGCGCCGGTTCCGCCATGACTACGGTTATTACGCCAAACGCGCGGCGGGTTGCGCCGGGACGGCCGCAACACCCGCCGCGCTGTGGCAGGTCGTCACCAGCCTCGGCGGCCAGACCGGTTACTTCTACATGGATTGGATCTGGACCCTGCGCGAACTGGCGGACTGGCTGATCGGCGGGCGCGGCTTCACCCGTGGCCGGCGCGAGGGTACCGACCTGCGCCTGGGCGACACCATCGACTACTGGACCGTGGTCGGCATCGAGCCGGGGCGCCAATTGACGCTGGACTTCGGCTTGAAGGCGCCCGGTGCCGGAATCCTTGAATTCAGCGTCGAGCCCGCAGGGCCCGGCCGCGCGCGCATCGCCGTTACGGCCTACTGGCATCCGCAAGGTGTCTGGGGCCTGCTGTACTGGGCCGTGCTGGTACCGTTCCATCTGTTCATCTTCAAAGGCATGACACGCGCCATTGCCCAGCGCGCCGAAGCCCTGGACGCCCCATGACCAACGACGTGAAGGTGGAGGTGCGCCGCAGCGGGCGCCGATTCGAAGCCGAGGCAGTGCTCGACCTTGCCGCCGATGCGCGCACGGTGTGGGCCACGATCACCGACTACCCGACGCTGGCGCACTTCATGCCAGGCATCCACGCCTGCCGCGTGCTCGAACGCACTGCGCTGGCAGGCACGCGCGAACGTCTGGTGGTCGAACAGCAGGGCGAATTCCGCTTCCTGATGTTTGCCCAATCGATGACGGTACGGCTGAACATCGAACACCAGGCACAGCGCTTCGCGCAGGCGAAAGCCGTGCACTTCGAACTCGGCATGTTCAAGCGCCGCGTGATCGATGTGTTTGAAGGACGCTACGAACTGACGGCGGCGACATCGCGCCGCGACGCGCCACGGGTCCAGCTGCGCTACACGGCGGTGATCGGCCTGCTGCTGCCACCGCCGCTGGCCATCGGCAGCATCGCGGTGCGGCAGAACCTCGCGGCCCAACTCGAAGCAGTGGCGGCAGAAGTGGCCCGGCGCCATGGCCAATCATCGGCCGAGCCGCCTGGCAGCCGGCCTTCTTGCGGGCCACGCCCGCCATAATGCCGGGTGCCACCCACCCCGCCACCTTCTCTCTGGATCGCCGCGCTCGCGGCCCTGGTCAATGCCACCATCTGGGGCATTGCCTGGTTCCCGCTGAAATGGCTGGAAGCGCATGGCGTCAGCTCGTTGTGGGCGACGTTGGGCGTTTTCACCGCGTGCTCGCTTGGGGTTGTTGCCGTCCGGCCCGGCGCCGTGATGCGCAGCCTGGCAACACCGCAGTTGGCCTGGCTGGCACTGGCCGCAGGAATGACCAATGTCTGCTTCAACGTGGCCCTGGCCACCGGCGATGTAGTGCGCTCGGTGTTGCTGTTCTACCTGATGCCGATGTGGGTCGTGGGTCTGGCACGCTGGCTGTTGCGGGAAGCGGTCACGGCACGGGCCCTCGTGCGGCTGGTGCTGGCGCTGAGTGGCGCAGTGCTGGTGCTGGGAGAAGGACGCCTCGAAGTCCCGGTACCGGCCTCGCTGGCCGACTGGCTGGCGCTCATCGCCGGTTTCTTCTTTGGCCTCAACAACGTCCTGTTGCGGAAGTTCGCACACTTGCCCGACGATGCCCGCGGGCTCGCCATGTTCTCCGGCGCCGTTTTTTGCGCGCCCGTGGGCATCGCGCTGATGGCCGCATTCGGCCATCCCCTGGTGTTTGCGCCACAGGCGCTGGCGTGGGTCGGGCTGCTGCTGTTTGCCGCGGCCGTGCTGGTGGGCAACCTCGCGCTGCAATATGCCGCTGCCCGTTTGCGTGCCAATGTGCTGTCGGTGCTGATGCTGGCCGAAATTCTGGTGGCCACCGTGTCCTCCTGGTTGGCCGGAACCGCCGTGATGACCGGCATCACCCTGGCCGGCGGCGCGTTGATCATCAGCGCCAGCTTGCTGGCGGTCGGCGCCAGCCGCAGGGGGTGTGTGGCTCGCGCTGAACATGGTGGCTAATCAGCAAGTTATTTCACTTTAACGGAATCAAATCTCGACTCAGCCACGCGAAATCGTCACTCAAGCCGCAAGACTTGACCACGCTGCGCAACTACACAAACCTCTAAACCCGTGAATACCACCAAGATCCCACTCACCGCGCCTGCTGCAGGCCGCGCACCATCAAGATGGCGAAGATCACGGCGGGTTGACAGGCAGTGCGGGGGTGCCTGTTTTGGTGTGGTGCTGCACTTTTGCAGACACTTCATGCTTCTCGCGTTCGCGCCAGTGGCATGCTTGTGCGATGCGGACAGCAGCTTCGGGCCCGGTAGCCGGTTACCGGCGCGACGGGCAACACCGCACTAACCCCGCACCACCAGCACCGGCAGGTGTGCGTGGGACAACACGCGCTGCGCCACGCTGCCCAGTACCAGCTTCTCGATGCCGCTGCGCCCGTGCGAGCC
>JAYVRP010000170.1:0-7985 GCA_043776215.1 Rhodoferax sp.
CCGCAACGCCGGCCAGACCTGCGTCTGTGCCAACCGTTTTTACGTGCAGGACGGTGTCTACGACCAGTTCATCACCAAGTTCAGCGCCAAGGTCAAAGCCCTCAAGGTCGGCAACGGTTTTGAAGACGGCGTGGCGCAAGGCCCGCTGATCGAGGACGCCGCCGTGGACAAGGTCAAACGCCACGTGGCCGACGCCATTGCCAAGGGCGGCAAGGTCACGGTCGGCGGCAATGCACTGCATGGCCAGTTTTTCGAACCCACTGTGGTGTCGGAGGCCAGCGCAGACATGATGTGCGCCAGGGAGGAGACCTTCGGGCCCTTCGCACCGGTGTTCCGCTTCAAGACCGAGAAGGAGGCCGTCGACGCCGCCAACGCCACCGAGTTCGGCCTGGCCAGTTATTTCTACAGCCGCGACGTGGGCCGCATCTTCCGCGTCAGCGAGGCACTCGAATACGGCATGGTCGGCATCAACGTCGGCATCCTGGCCACCGAGCACGTGCCATTCGGTGGCGTCAAGCAATCCGGCCTGGGCCGCGAGGGCTCACACCATGGCATGGACGACTACGTGGAGATCAAGTTTCTGTGCCTGGGGGACATCCTCAAGTAATTTTCAGCTGCGCCCGGTTCGGGCGCCGTGCGAGCGCCGCAGGGTATGGCGGGATGGGCGCGTCGAAAAAAACTAAACCTTCAAAACAATTGCCTCACGCTTCGCGCGTGTCAATGCGACGTATACCAACTTCCTTTGGTTGCCGGTTTCACCCGGATCGCCAAAATAGTTCTCCGGGGCCACCACCACAACGTTGTCGAATTCCAGGCCCTTGGCCCGGTGCATGGTTGCAAACTGGACAGTGCCAGTGCTGGTCAGAGACTTCTCGTTTGCTTCGATCAACTGCGTCTTGATTCCGCGCACGGCAAACTGGCCTGCAACTGCATCTCTCACCGCTTTGCTGTACGCGATGACGCAGATTGTTGGAGCAGCCGCAGTCGTCGGCACGGCAAGCCAGGCCTTGACGCACTCGATCGCCTGGGTCGATGCACCCTCGACTCCGTTCACCGCGACAATTCTGGGTGCAGGCCCGTGCGACAGCGACTTGTAACGACGGGTCTCGTCGTGGCCATCATCCAGGTCATCGACCTCGCATCCTTCCAGCAGCGCCACAGCCTGGCGCCGAATTTCGTCCGTGGTCCGATAGTTCAGGTACAGCTTGCGCGACCGCCCCCGGATGTCGATCCCGCATTTGCTCATCGCCGCGCGGTGGCGGCTGTAGATGCGCTGGTGGCCGTCACCCACGAAGAACAGGTCGTTTGGATCCCGCTGCATGAGGGCACGCAACAGCCGCAATGCCTGCGGGCCGAGGTCCTGGGTCTCGTCCACGACGATCGCGCTGTAGGGCGTGGACACTGCGCCTGCTTCGCTCTCTGCTGTCAGCAAGCTCGCAATTTCGCGGTAAGCGTCGTCCACCGTCTTGAGCTTGCGCGATGCCAGTTGCCCCCGGTACTCTTCATATACCGGCCACGCCGCATCGCGTTTGGCCCGGCTCAACACCACACCACGCCCGGTTCGTCGGACAGCGCGGTACTCATCGCGCGTGGTCACACCTTGCGCCAGTATGACTTGATCCAGCTCCTGCTCGTAGAAATCAAGCGGCAGGTTCAGGGAGCCATCCTTCACGGCCAGGGCCATCTGCCAGGCCTGCTGCGCACCGTCCTGGCTGCGGTCATAGACGATCCTGTGCTCAAGCTTGCGCGCGCGCATGAAGCCATGGACCCACGCATCCAGGTTGCGCACTTCGATCTGCGCCATCGTGGCTGGCGAACACAAAGTCTTGAGGTTGTCCTCGATATCGGTCGCCAGATTCTTGGTGAACGTGGTGAACAGCACCTTCTTGCGATCCGGTGTTCGGTTCTCGGCAAGCCATTTGGCGCGGTGCATTGCCAGGACGGTCTTGCCGGTTCCAGCGCCGCCCAGAACACGCACCGGGCCGCTGCGGTCGCCCATTGCCAGCTTGTGCTGGGTGGGGTGCAAAAAAATCCGCCACTGAGCCAGCGGTGCGTTCATGATGGCCAGCATCGCCGCATCGTCGTCCACCACCACAAACCGCGATCGGGACTCGGCGGTGCCCAAGGCGCTGGCGAAATCCTTGGTATCGACCTTTCGATCCACACGGGTCTCACGCGCGCTCAGCACCTGGTCGACCGTATCACCAGCGACGACAAGGAACAAGCCTTCGTACGCTTCCACAGGCAGGCAGGCCTGCAAACCGTCCAGTTCAACGTCCGACTGCACTTCGCGAACCCGGGCCACCCAGTCTTCCGGTACACCAAGGCTCATGAGTTCATGGTCAGATAGAGCGCCAAAAGTGGGGGCCTTCCTATCCGGAATGCCTGGCGCTGACGGTGGCACCGGAACCGCCACGGCCTTCGGCGGCGAGTCTGTCGCAACAGTTGGCTCGACCGCCTCCTGCACCATCACCACCTGCATGGCGCCCGTCACCGGGTTGATGGACAGCTTGCGCCGCTCCGCCCATCGGTAGGCAGCGTCGTGGTGATCGACATAGAGCAGCACGTAGACGTCGCCGCTCTCCGGCTTGAACACAATGCCGCGCCAGTCCTGGTCGATCCGGATGGATTTCAGATTCGGGTCCCGGGCTGCCTGGACCTTTTCGTAGTTGATTCCGGGGCTCTTCGGGTCGGTCTGAAACTTGATCGCCCATTGCAAGACCTTCGTGTGCACCTTGGCGGGAAGCTTGGCCAGTTGCAACAGGAAGTCCTGAGACAGCGCCACCTTGGGTTTGTCGCTCATTTGGATACCGCCTCCGCAGCTACTTTTGACTCAATCATCGCCTGCGTGACTTCAGCAGACCATTCACCATATCCCACGGCGTTCTGGGCTGCATCATCAAGAACCATCACATGCCAGCCCGCAGCGGTCCAGATTTCTGCCATGTCCGCCTGGCTGGCTGTGAGCACCGCCAAGCTGCACTGCGGCCATGCCAATTCGGCTTCCGCCACCACATCGCCCTGCTGGTCTGCCAACTCATGCCCTACGACGGGTGCCTCGACCTCTTGCTCCGCGATGCGCCGCATACCGGGCACCAGCGCTGCCAGCACCATCCCGAGAGCCTCAACCCATGCCTGTGACCACGCGACCTGATCGCCACTCACAGCGCCTGCACCGGCCGACGCGGTCGAAGGTGCCATGCCATTGCAATCACCCCCGTCAATACCGGTCATGGTTGCCATCCGCATTGCCGGCAATACCTGCAACGCATTGAACAAGGCCAGCCATTGCCGCCACTGCTGGTGTCGCGTTTCCTCTGGCACATCGGCAGCATCGTCCAGGGCAACTACGCCAGGCACAGTGGCTGAACCCAGATTCGCCTGCGCGCCGACCAGCGGCCAGGCACAAGTCACCCGGGGCTGGCTGTAGTCTCGGTTCATGGCCAGCACACTGCTCTTGTCCGTCGGCAGCATCCAGGGTGGCAGCTTTTGCAGCCACTGCGCACCATCCACCCTGGCCTGGGCCATTTCGGCAGGGGACGGCGGCACCATCAGGTAGGTCAACCACAGTGCATTGCGCTGCAGCTGATGCACCGCGGCATCCAGCGTAGGGTCTGGCCCCACTGGCTTGGCAAGCCAGGCCAGTAGCTGGGCCACCGCATGCTGGGCAAAGGCGCCCTGCGCTGCGCGCGGGATGCCCGGCGGCGCAGACGATCCATCATGCCGGTTCAAGGTCACCAAGGGCGAATCCAGGTCGGTCGCGGCGGCACCGGCGAGCGCCGCCTTCACATCCTCGTGTGTCACCGACCAGACCCAGAACTTCCCGCTCGCCAACAGCGCGCTGCGCTTCAAGGCATCTTCGCGCAGGGAGTTCTGGTGGTAGGTCCACCCATCACAAAACACGGCCACAGGCCTCCTTGCAGACCCGGCCTGCCAGGGCCAGATCACAAAGTCCGGCTTGCTGGCCACCACCACACCCTCAGTGGGGCCCAGATTGCATTGGGGCTCGATGCGGTAGCGCTGCCCGGCGAGCTCCATCACAAAGCCGGACTTGCCGTTCACGATGTCCTGCACCAGCTTGACCGTGGGCAGCCCTGCCACGCCGCCCATGCGGCGCAGGCTTTCGACAAACCGGCTCTCCAGCACCGAGTCGAACCCGGGGTTGATGAAGATGTCGGAAATCGTGGCCACCTTCTCCAGCTGATCGAGCGAGGCAACGAGCTCTCGGAGTACCTCTTTACCCCGGTCCCTCGACACGAGCTCCATGTTGCGGCCCAGCCGATATTGGTACACGCACCGATAGCAGCCATCCTTTTCCGGGTCGGCGTTGCAGGTGCAGGCTTGCATGGCCGCCAGCGCCATGCGCAGCACGTCTGACAAAGTGCCCGCAGTCTCGGCCAGCAGCTGGTGCAGGTAGCCTGTGCCACCCGGCACCGAGTCGTACAACATGACGTAGTAGCGGCGCGGGCCACCGTCCTTGCCCGGCACGTCCTGCGTCACCAGGCGCAGGTGATCGACCTTGCCGCCAAACCGCTTCTTCAAACCCAGTTGCAGCGCCGCCATGAAGGACTGCACCACCTGCTCGTCCACGCCGGAACGGGTGTAGGGCACCAGAATGCGCAGCGCCTCGGACGTGAACTCGCGGTACAGGTACAGGCACTCGATCAGGTTGGCCGGCTCCTCGCTGCCATGCTTGGGGCAATCGAAGCTGTGCAGCTGCCCTGGCGGGTCGAAGCGGTTACGCGGCGCCTTTTGCACCTTGCCGCAGTACTTGCAGAGCTTGAATCCCGGGCGTGATGCCTCCTGGTCTGCCACCTTGAAACTCTCGCCGGGCTTGGCCAGCTCGCCAAAGTTGACATCCCGAAACGTGACGCGCGATACAAACTCGAACCCGAAGGGCAAGCCTCCTGCCTTGATCTGCCACGCCTCACGCACGTCCTGCGCCTCGAAGTCCGCCATCAACTGGCGCACATAGAACTTGGGCTCGCGGTCGTCGGCGCTGTCGTCGATGCGCACCTTGGTATCGTCGCTGTTCGCAATCGCCTGCCGAAAACGCAGCAGTGTGCGCTTTTGCGCCTGATCGGCCCACATGTCGTCGCCACAGCGGGGGCACACGGCATGGGTGTCGGCCTGCACCTCCAGGTTTTGCATGTGGTGGCATGACGGGCAGAGGCGCCAGCTCTCGGTCTTGGCCAGGCTCATGTTGATCTGGTCTATCTCCACACGCCTCTGGTTGGCGTAGAAGCGGTTTTCCGGTGCGAACTCCGACAAGGCCGAGTTGGCGGGCCGCTCGTATTTGATCGCCTTCAAGGCCACATACGCGCCCTGCCCTGGCTCGTCGCTCCCACGCTTGCGCCACAGCACCGACTTGAGTTCGACGCCCGCCTCCGGAAACGCGTAGTTCGGAATCAGCCCGGCGTCGGTCAGCGTGTTGAGTAAATCGCGCCGGTTGATCTCGGCAATCAGCTCCAGCATCTTGTCGCGCTCGCGCAGCAGGCTGTCGATCTCATCCATCGTAGCCTCGTCCATCGGCTTTTGTTCGGCCAGAGTCTTGGCGCGGTCGATCAGCTCTTTGCGCTTCTTGTAGGTGTTGCGCTCCTCGACCAACTCTTCCAGGGCCTTGAGCAGGCGCGACCTCAGTCCATCCGAATCGCCCTGGCCCTGCATGTAGTCTTGCAAGCGCCGTGTCACGGATTCATCGGCGTCTGACCCCAGCATGGCGATGAAAGCGGCAAACAGCCTGGGCTCATGGGTCAGCACATGCGTGCAAAAGCTGTACGGGAACCGCCCCTGGCTGGCCTGCTCGACCGCGTCCAGCGCCACCGATGTCTTTTCGGGCAATGCGGTCAGGCTGGTCAGGCTGGCGACCCAGTCGTCCAGACAAAAGGCGAACAACTGGCGGCGCAACACCTCCGCCGCGCGCAGGAACACGCCGGGCGGCGCCACCTCGCCCGACATCATCTCCTGCGTTTCTTCAAAGAAGTACAGGTCGTGCGGGCTGCTGCCATCGGCCAGCGTGGTGTTGAAGGCATTGCCGTCACGCCGGCCGGCGCGGCCCACGCGTTGCAGAAAGCTCGCCTGGCTGGGCGGCACGGAACACAGCAGCACGGACGACAGGTCGCCGATGTCCACGCCCATCTCCAGCGTGGGCGTGGCAGACAGCAGGTTCTCGAACCAGGGCTGCGGGCGCCTGGACTTGAAGCGCTTTTCCAGCTCCTCACGCTCCTCGCGTTCCAGCAGGCCGGTGTGTTCCGCTGCGATCACGCGGCGCAGGTCCCCCCGGCTGAATCGGTCCGCCAACCAGCCGCCCGCCGGCAACACATCGGTGTAGTGCTCGTGGACTGCATCGATGCACGGCATGCCGCGCAAGGCGTCCGCAGCGTTTTGCGGGATGGTCAAACGGCGCTTGCCTAATGGCGTGGCGAGCTGGCTGGTCCGCGTGTCTAGCACCAGCGCCGCCGGGTTCAATGCCAGCGTGTCGCCCTGGTGGTGCCCTGTGCGCAGCAGGATGCCGGCTTCTTCGAGTAGCGGGGCGGCCATCTTGAACAGGTCCGCCGCCAGCCCGCTGGCCAGCAGCATCTGGCGGCCCAGCGCGGCGTCGGCCCAGCGGTCAAACCAGGTGGGACGCGTGTTGGCACTGAGCTTGTCGAAATCGCGCTGCGAGCCCAGCGTCAGGAACACCGGCCGCGGTGTGCGCTCGCCCATGGAGGGCAGCCACTCGCCCCGGCCGCCGGTGCGCAGCAGGGCATAGACGTTTCCATCCGCCGCATAGGTTTGCAGCTCGCTGTGCATCACCGCACCGCGCCGGCGCAGGTGGGTCAGCACCCCCCACAGCCACTGCGCCAGGCAGCCCGCGCCAAGGCCATGGGCGCCGAACTGCTCGCGCACTTTCGGCAACAGGGCATCTGCCAATGCCACGACAACATCCATCGGTACCGACAGGGTCGCTTTGCCGATGCGATCCAGGTTGCGCCCCCGGTGGCTGAGGTAGGTGAACTCGCTGTAGGCCTGCCACAACAGCCGCTTGCGCACCCGCCCCGGCAGCCGGCTCCCTGCGGGCAAGGCGCCTTTCTTGAGCAGCTCACCGGCCCAGTCGTGTTGCCAGGTCATGTTGGGGCCGATGAACTCGGCCAACAGCGCGTCGGGCGGCATATGCAACGGTGAGCCCGGCACATCGAACTGGGCGGCGCCCTGTTCCAGAAAGTCTGCCCAGCCAATCACCGGCACCGCCAGGGCGTCGATGACCCGGGCCAGTGCCGTGCGGACATTGTTGAGGTAGGTGCGTGCACCGAAAAAGCCGGCCCGGTGCGCGGCATCCTGTACCGAGTCTGAAAACGCGATCAGCTTCTTGTCGTCGTTGAAGGGGCTGGCCCAGCTGTGCTCCACCACCTGCGAGCCCAAGGTGGCGTTGCGTGCGCCCACCAGCAGCAGGCGGTCGCGGTTGCCGCAGGCCGGGCAGGTGTTGTCGTGGCGCGTGTGCTGCACCTGCCCGATCGAAAAGCTGCGCTGCGCCGTCACCTTGAATACCGGCAGCAATGCAAGGTGCCCACACGCCTGACACGCCCCATCCGTGGTCTGGAGGTTTCCGCAAGCCACACACGCCTGCTGCAGCACGCCGTCCACCTGTGGCCGCTTGACGCTTGCGGCGGCATACAGCCGCGCCGCTTCGGGCCGCCCGGCGAACCAGGTGTTGTAGATCTCGTCCAGCTTGGTCGAGAGCCGGCTGCTGCCCTGTACCAGGCGCGACAACCAGCCTGTTGTGTGGCACTCGCTGCATTGCACCATCGGCAGGTAGACGCCGTCGGGCGTTGCCGCCATGTCGGCGCCACTGCGCAGCCGCACATCGACCGGGTTGACGGCCAGATTGCCCACCATGCGCCGCAACTCGCGCAGCCACAACTGCATGCGCAGGTTCACCAGCGGCAGTGTCTGGCCGTCCGTGCCGGGGCGGCGGGCCCAGGCCACCAGTACCAGCAAGGCGTCCA
>JAYVRP010000171.1:0-2429 GCA_043776215.1 Rhodoferax sp.
CCCGACCACCACGGTGTGCGAGACAAAATTCACCAGCGTGCCCAAGCGCAGGGCCCCGAGCAGCAACTGAAATACGCCCACCAGAAAAGTCAGGGTCAGTACCAGGCCCACGTATTCGGGGCTGCCCACCGGCGCCAGCGGGCTCATGGTGGCAAAGACCACGATCGAGATCGCCGTGGTAGGCCCCGAAACCAGATGCCAGGACGACCCCCACAAGGCCGCCACGATGGCCGGCAACATGGCGGCATACAGGCCGTATTCAGGTGGCATGCCGGCAATGGTGGCAAAGGCCACGCCTTGCGGCACCAGCACCATGCCGCCCGTCAACCCGGCAATGGCGTCGGCGCGCCAGGTGGCGCGGTTGACCATGGGCCACCAACGGAGGAAGGGGAGGGCGCGGAACAGGCAGGCGGGCATGGGGATCGGGTCGAAGTTCAGTCACACCGGCGCTGCGTACGCAGTCGCCGCGTCCGGACTTGCGGAGATGGTACAGGGTCGCCGACGCCTACTGCAGCAGGTCGTGCAGCGCGCGCGCAATGACTTTGGTAGCCCGACGCAGGTCTTCGAGTTCTAGCCGCTCATCGGCGCGTTTGGCATGTGACTCCAGCACGGTGCGGGGGCCGGCGCCGTAGATCACCCCGGGGATGCCGGCTTCGCAGAACAGCCGAACGTCGGTGTAAAGCGGCGTGCCCAGCGCGGGGATTTTTTCGCCGAAGACTTGTTCGCCATGCTTCTGAATCGCCTGCACCAGCGGCTGGTTGCCGGGCAAGGGTCGCATGGAATTGGCCAGCAGGATGCGTTTGACATCGACCGTGATGCCGGGACGCGCAGCGGCGCTGTCCTGGATGATCTTGCGCAGGGTGGCTTCGACCTCGGCCGGATTCTCTTCGGGGATCATGCGCCGGTCGAGCTTGAAGGTGACGCGCCCGGGCACCACGTTGGTGTTGGTGCCGCCTTCGATCATGCCCACGTTGAGGTACGGGTGGGTGATGCCCTCGACCTCTGACGTGATCGACTGGTAGAGGGTGTTCTGTGCATACAGCGCGCTCAGAATCGCGACTGCGGCCTGCATGGCGTCCACGCCCGAAGCCGGGATGGCCGCGTGCGCCATCTTGCCGTGCACCGTCACCTCCATCTGCAGGCAGCCGTTGTGCGCGGTGATCACCTGGTAGCTGAAACCGGCTGCGATCATCAGGTCGGGGCGGATGATGTTGTGCTTGAGCAACCAGGCCGGGCCGACCTCACCGCCGAACTCCTCGTCGTAGGTGAACAACAGCTCCACGCTGCCCTTGCCTGGTTTGGCAACGGCTTCCAGGGCACGCACGGCGAAGGTGTAGGTGGAGAAGTCGCACTTGCTCACTGCCGCTGCGCGGCCGAAGATCCTGCCGTTCTCGATTTCGCCGCCGTAGGGGTCCTTGGTCCAGCCTTCGCCAGGCGGCACGACATCGCCATGCGCGTTGAGCAGGATGGTGCGACCCGCGCCGTATTTGCGCCGCACCACCAGGTTGGTGATCGACTCCAGACCGCAGGCACGCACTTCGGCTGGCGGAACCGGGTAACTTTCCGCCTCCATGCCGAGGTCGTGCAACAAGGCGGCGGTGCGCTCGGCATGCGGGGCGTTGTTGCCCGGCGGGGTGTCGGTGGGCACACGGATCAGTTCCTGCAGGAAGCGCACCTGTTCATCAAAATGGGTGTCGATCCAGGCGTCGATTTGGTCGTAGGTTGTCATGGGTTTGGGCCGGAGTCGGCCAGTTGGTGGAGCAGGTGGGAAAAAGCCTCGATGGCCAGTTGCATGTCGGCGCTGGTGGTCGATTCAAGCGGGTTGTGGCTGATGCCGGAGTTCTGCCCGCGCACGAACAACATGGCCTGCGGCATCACTTCATGCAACTTCATGGCGTCGTGGCCGGCGCCGCTGGGCATGCGGTGCACGGGGATGCCGAGGGCGGCCACGGCGCGTTCCCACCGGGCTTGCCAGGCGGGGTGGCTGGGGGCCGCTGCCGCGCGCAAGGTCTCTTCGAGCGAGAAACGCACCTGGCGGCGCTCGCAGACCGCCTTCAGGCTGGCGAGGATGTCGGCCACCAGTGCGTCGCGCTGCGCGTCCGTGGGCGCGCGCATGTCGAGCGTGAACTGGCAGCGCCCGGGTACCACGTTGGTCGAGCCATTGGGCACCAGCAGCTGGCCGACGGTGGCCACCGAATCGCCGTCCTGCGCCGCCCGTTGCTCCGCGAACAGGAGCACTTCCGCAGCCGCCGCTGCCGCGTCGCTGCGCCGGTTCATCGGTGTGGTGCCGGCATGGCAGGCCGTGCCGATGATGTCGACCATGTAACGCACACTGCCGTTGATCGAGGTGACGACACCCAGCGGCAGGTCCATCTCGTTGAGCACGGGGCCCTGCTCGATGTGCACCTCCACAAAACCCAGGTAGTCGG
>JAYVRP010000172.1:0-2425 GCA_043776215.1 Rhodoferax sp.
GCTGCAGTGCCCGATCCGCGTGGCCACCGGCGAGATGTACGACACGATCGGTCAGTTCTACACACTGGCGACGGGCGGCGGCGTCAATATTTTTCAGCCCGAACCCATGTCGCTGGGTGGCATCACGAATACGCTGGCAGTGGCCCACCTGGCGCAGGCACATGGCAGCTGGATCGCCCCGCATCAGAGCGGGGGGCCGGTGGCGACGGCGGTATGCCTGCAGCTCGCCGCGTGTGTACCCAACTTTCTGATTCAGGAACACTTCGACGCTTTCAACGAGCCCTGGGTGCGCGATCTGGTCGACTGGCATCCGACCATCGACCAGGCCAGCGGCCATCTGTCCCTGCCGCAGGCCCCGGGACTAGGCCTGGAGGTGAACTTCGAGGTGGCGCGGGCCCATCCCTACGACCCCCGGGCCTACCTCAACATCTACCAGGACGGCTGGGAGAAACGGCTGGGCCAGCAAACCGGGAGCGAAGCACCATGAGCCATCGGCGGCGAATCGTCGTCACCGACTACACGTTTCCCGACCTGAACCTGGAAACTGCGTTGGCAGAGCAGGCAGGATGTGACCTGGCAGGCCACCACTGCCAGACGCAGGAAGAACTGATCGATGCAGTGGCGCAAGCGGACGCGGTGATCACCCAGTTCGCGCGCATCACCCCCACAGTCATTGCCGCCATGACCCGGGCACGCGCCATCGTGCGTTACGGCATTGGCGTCGACAACGTCGATCTGGATGCCGCTGCGGGCCTGGGTATTCCCGTGGCCAACATTCCCGACTACTGCATCGACGAAGTGGCGGACCATACGCTGTCCTTCATCCTCGGCCTGACCCGCCAGCTCGTGCCCCACACGCGCGACATGCAGGCCGGACGCTGGGGCCTGGCAGTGCCGGTGCCATCGATGCGCGTGCTGCGCGAACAGACCATGGGGGTGCTCGGCTTCGGCCGCATCGGCCGCGAAGTGGTGCGCCGTTTGCTGGCCTTCAAGTGCCGCGTGCTGGTGCATGACCCGGTGGCGCCGGCGGTGGATATCGCGGCCCTGGGCGCAATTGCAGCCAGCCTGGACGAGGTCGTGGCGTGTTCTGACGTTCTGACCTTGCACTGTCCTTCGACACCTGCCACGCGCAAGCTGGTGGGGCCGGCGCTGCTGGGCAGGATGAAGCCGGGCGCTCTGCTCGTCAATGTGGCACGCGGCGACCTGGTGGATGCCGACGCGCTGGTGGCGGCATTGGCCAGCGGCCAGTTGGGCGGCGCGGCACTGGACGTTTTCGAGCCAGAGCCGCTGCCTGCCGAGCATCTCCTGCGCGCCTTGGGCAACGTCATCCTTGCGCCACACATTGCCTCGGTCAGCCCGACCGCGGTGCGGGCCTTGCGCGAAGGCGCCGCGCGCCGCGCCGTTGTGGCAGCAGGGGGAGACATGCCACCCAACGTGGTGAATGGCGTGGCCCATGTGCGTGCCTTGGCCTGAGAGGTTGAGAAGATTTCGTCGCGAGCCCGCCGAGGTCGGGTCGAGGAGCGCAGCCGTTCTCTGTACGGTGAGCACCGCAGGCCCGAGATCGCCGGGCGCAGTAGAAAGACTCTCAACCTCTGAGGCGGGAGTGCGTTATCGTCAGGGTTCGACCCTCTGGCAACAACCGGAAGAACGTGTGTGAAGAAGTCCAAGCCAGCCCTCGCCAAAGCCACCGATGGCGATTCCGATGACGCCGCGCAACAGGAGACGGCACTGGCCGCATTGCAGCCACAGGCCTTGCTGCGGGAACACGGGCCGCTCTACCGCCAGTTGACCAACCGCTTGCGCACCCCGATCGACTCCGGCCTGCTGCAGCCCGGCAGTGCGCTTCCGCGCGAAGCCGACCTTGCCGCCCGGTTTGGCGTCAGCCTGATTACGGTGCGGCAGGCCCTGCGTGATCTCGAAGGTGAGGGGTTGATCAAGAAGCGCACCGCCAAGCCGGCCATCGTCGCCCTACCGCAAACCCGCAGCAAGGCGCTGGAGTTCCAGAGCCTTTCGGCGATTGCCGCGTCCTCGGTGGATCGGCGCCTGGTCATCAAAAGTTATCGCAAGGAACGTTCGGCGCTGGCCTGCGAGGTGTTCAGCCTGCCGCCCGCGACCGCGTGTTTCTGCCTGCGCGCCTTGCTGCTGGTGAACGACCAGCCCATCACGCAGACGGCGTTCTACTTTCCACCGCTGATCGGCAGCCGACTCAAGCGGGCGGATTTCGACGATGTCGTGGTCTTTCGGGCGGTGCAACGTCACTTGGGCATCACACTCGCCCGTGCACAGATCAAGGTGCGTGCGGAGATCGCCGACGAGGCTCTGGCCCAGGCGCTGCGTTACGAAGTGGGTGGCCCGATCCTGGCCACGGAAATGCTGTACTTCACTGCCGCCGGGGATCCTGTGGAGCTGACGGTCTCGCGCAATC
>JAYVRP010000173.1:0-2422 GCA_043776215.1 Rhodoferax sp.
CGATGGGCATGGACTACATCGCGGTCTTTGAGGACGAGGCCAAGGCCGCCAGTGAGCCGGGCACCGCGAACCAGATCCGCGTGAGCACCGACAAGGTCCAGAAGCTTGGTGTGCGCACCGAAGTTGCGAGCCTGCGCGTGCTGGGCAAAACGGTGCGCGCTTCCGGGCGGGTCGAGCCCGATGAGCGGCGAGTTTACGCAATTGCACCCCGATTCGAGGGTTATGTCGAACGACTGCATGTCAATGTCACCGGGCAACCGGTCGCCAGGGGCCAGCCCTTGTTCGAAGTCTACAGCCCGGAGCTGGTGTCGGCGCAACGCGAATACGTGATCGCTTCCCAGGGGGTGCAGAGCATGCAAGGCGCGGGTGCCGAGGCGCTGGCCGGCATGAAACAACTGGCCGACGCCAGCCTCGCGCGGCTGGGTAACTGGGACTTTTCGTCCGAGCAGGTCGCCACGCTGGTGCGCACCGGCGCAGCCACACGGTCGGTGACCTTTCGCTCACCAGTGGCGGGGGTAGTGACCGAGAAGAAAGCGGTTCAGGGCATGCGTTTCATGCCGGGGGATGCGTTGTACCAGGTGACCGATCTGTCTTCGGTCTGGGTGCTGGTGGACGTCTTCGAACAGGACGTGGGGCTGATCCGGACGGGCGCGCGGGCCAGCGTGAAGATCAACGCCTACCCCAATCTGAACTTTGACGGGCCGATCACCTATATCTACCCCATGCTCAAGGCGGAGACGCGCACGGTACCGGTGCGGATCGAACTGGCCAATACACGGCAACTGCTCAAGCCGTCCATGTTCGCCCAGGTCGAACTGCAAGTGGGTAGTCCGAAGCCAGTGCTCACGGTTCCGGATTCTGCGGTGATCGACAGCGGTACGCGGCGCATCGTGCTGGTGCAACTCGCCGAGGGCCGATTCGAGCCGCGCGAAGTGCGCCTGGGGGCGCGCGGCGAGAGCTACGTGGAGGTGTTGTCCGGCGTCAGTGACGGTGAACTGGTGGTGGTGAGCGCGAATTTCCTGATCGACGCCGAAAGCAATCTGAAGGCCGCCATCGGTGGCATGGGTGCGACGGGCAGCCCGGGTGCGGCGCCCAAGGCTGCGGCCGCCACTCCCCCAGCAACGGGCGGCACTGCGCCGGCGGCGCCAAGCCGCGCAGCCAGCAGCCACACCAGCCACTGACCGGGAGGCCCCATGCTTACCAGGATCATCCAGTGGTCAGGCGGTAATCCGTTCCTGGTTCTGCTGGTCACGCTGTTCATCGTGGTCGCGGGTGTCGTGGCCGTGCGGACCACACCGCTCGACGCGTTGCCCGACCTGTCCGACGTGCAGGTCATCGTCTACACCGAATTTCCCGGTCAGGCGCCCCAGGTGGTCGAAGACCAGGTCACCTACCCGCTCACCACGGCCATGCTGGGGGTGCCGAAGTCCAAGGTGGTGCGCGGCTTCTCATTTTTCGGTGCGTCCTTCGTCTACGTGATCTTCGAGGATGGCACTGACATCTACTGGGCCCGCAGCCGGGTGCTCGAATACCTCAACTTCGCCGCCAGCCGCCTGCCCAAGGGGATTTCGCCGGCGCTGGGCCCCGACGCCACCGGTGTCGGTTGGGTCTACCAGTACGCTGTGCTCGCGAAGAACCGGACGCTGGCCGAGCTGCGCACGATCCAGGACTGGTACGTGCGCTACCAGCTGACCAAGGTGCATGGCGTGGCGGAGGTCGCGTCGATCGGTGGTTTCGTCCAGACCTATCAGGTCACGGTCGACCCGATGAAACTGCGCAGCTTCGGTATCCCGCTGTCGCGCGTGACGCAGGTGATCCGCGACTCCAACCGCGACGTGGGCGGACGTGTGGTCGAGATGGCCGAGACCGAATACATGGTGCGCGGCAAAGGTTATCTGCGTGGCAAGGCGGACATCGAGCAACTGGCGGTCAAGAACGAGCGGGGCACTGCGGTGCGCATCGGCGACATCGCACGCGTTGAACTCACACCCGACGAACGGCGCGGCCTGACCGAACTCAACGGCGAAGGCGAGGTCGTCGCGGGCATCGCCATGGCGCGTTATGGCCAGAACGCGCTCGAGGTGATTGGCAACCTCAAGGCCAAGATCGCGGAGATCTCCAGCGGCCTGCCCGAGGGTGTGTCGATCATGGCGGTGTACGACCGCTCCGAACTGATCTATCGCGCCATCGACACGCTCAAGCGCACACTGATCGAAGAAAGCCTGATCGTGGCCGCGGTATGCGTTGTTTTCCTGCTGCACGTGCGCTCGGCATTGGTCGCCATCCTGATGCTGCCGGTGGGCGTGCTGATCTCCTTCATCGCGATGCGCCTGCTGGGCATGAACTCGAACCTCATGAGCCTGGGCGGCATCGCGATCGCGATCGGCGCCATGGTCGATGCCGCGATCGTGATGATCGAGAA
>JAYVRP010000174.1:0-2421 GCA_043776215.1 Rhodoferax sp.
GGACAGTCCCATGCGCAATGTCCTCGCTTCGTTCGCTGCTGACCTCGCAAGCGGCAAACTGCGTGCCATCGACCTGGCACACACCCTCTGGCCCGACATTCCGCCCCTGGTGCTGACGCCACAATTCGGGTGGCCTTGCGCGTTACGGTACTGGCCGATCCACCGGGTGCGCAACGCGCGCAGCGCTGGTCGACACCGGGGTTGCCGACATCGATTTGGCGCGGTCGATCCATTGCCGGGCTTGCCGCTCCGCGTTCAGCGCGGGGTCCAGTCCGGATCGGCACAGGCCGGCATGTGCGTAGTGGATGTTTTCGTACAGCGCCCCAGCTGCCGGACAGCTGTCGAGCACGGCGCGCAGCTCGTCCCCCGGTTCGGCCGCCTTTAGCGCGTCAGTCAGACGCAGCACCACGGTGCGGTATTGCTGCGCATCGACGGTGCGGCCACTGTGCTCCATGCGATCAAGCAAAGCGGCCAGAATGCGGATGATGGTCTGGTCATTTCTGACAGGGCGCGGCGTGGTGGTATTCATGGAAAGGAGCTGGGGGTCGGGAGCACGATTTCAAGCGGCGCAGCGGCCCCTGGGGTTGGGCATGGTCGAAGTGCACCGGCTGCCGGCTGCCCTGCCGGAAAATCTCGCCACTTAACGTGAAATAACTTTCGTGATGCGGGGTGACGGGTGGGCATCATGAAAGTTAGGTCAACACCACTAAACGACGTTTGGTGATTGCCGAATGCCCCCACGCCGGTGAGCATGTGCCTACAATTCGCTCATGCTGCACTGCAACATAAACTTCCCGGAAGGGAGTTCATTGCGGTCCGGTCCACTGTCATACAAGGAACCACCATGATCAACGCAACCACCCCAGAACAGTTTTCGGCCAATGGCAAAGCCAGCATCAAGGCCGTTGAGGCTTTGACCGCCAACGCCTATGCCAGCATGGAAAAACTGGTGGAATTGAACCTCGCCGCCACCAAGGCCATGATGTCTGAATCGTTTGGCAGCCTCAAGGCCGTCATGGGCGCCAAGGACCCCCAGGAGGCATTTGCGCGGCAAGCCGCCATGTTCCAACCCCTGGCTGAAAAGTCGGTCGCCTACGGTCGTCATGTGTACGCCATCGTGTCAGAGTCCAGTGCCGAATTCTCCAAGTCTGTGGAAGACAAGATGGCCGAAGCGCAAAAAGGTTTCGGTGCCTTGGTCGGCAACTTGACCAAAAACGCCCCGGCTGGCAGCGAGACCGCTGTGGCTTTCATCAAGAGCACCATGGCCGCCAGCCAGAACGCCATCGACTCGGCCAAGAAAGCGGCTGATACGGTTCAAGCCAACATGACCGCCGTCAGCGAGCAGGCGATCAAGGCAACGGCCGGCGCTTATAAGAAGGCATGATGGCCACTGCCTGACGGCAGACCATAGCTACGCGGCACCTTCGGGTGCCATTTTTTTGGGCGTGCGTTTATTGCGCGGCCACCTTGTCATGTTCACCGCGTTGTGCGCTGCAGGCCCTGGAAAGTACACCGATCAGACCGCACGCGAGCCTGCGATTTACAGGACCTTGCCCGGGTTGAGGATATGGTCCACCGTTGCGAGCGCCTTTGCGGCGTAGACCGGGTGCACGATAGGCACATGCACGGTCATGAACAATCCGATGCGGCGCGTCACGGCAGCCAGGCCCGCAGCCCAGGTGAAGGTTTCGAACCACCATTCGCGAACGTGATTTTTGCCGCCGAATCCCCGCCAGCGCGCAATCGGCGGGAAGAACTCCAGGCCGGCCCGGTCGGCGATGCCCACTGCCGTGAGGTTGTCGTCCCAGCGTGCGCGCCAGCGCTCTGAAACGTCGGTGATGGCCAGGCCGCCATCGGCGTTGGCAGAGAACACACCCAGCTTGAATCGGTTCGGACCTTTGAGGGGATGGGTATCTTGCATGTGAATGGTTCCTAGGGAGAGGGCTGCGCCGGCTGCGCAGGGCCCCCGTCAAGCTCGGCCTGGCGGATCGAAAAAAAGGCGTGCTCGGCGGCAAGCATGAAGTCCGTCATGCTGTGGCGAGCGCGCTCCTCGTCACGCTGCATCAATGCCGCATGCAACTGCACCAGGCCGTCGAGAACGATTTGCCGGGTCCGGGCGTTGCTCAAGGTGTTGAGTCGTACGGTTTGTACGTGGTCGACAAAACGGCCTATCGTGGCTGCCAGTCGCTTATTCCTGACGCGGCTCAACCAGGTGTCGCGAAAGGCCATGTTGGGCAGCAACATTTCCTCGCCATCGTCATTGCTTGCGGCGCGCTGGGCCCGCTGCAGTGCCCGGGTGAGGCCTTGCGCGGCGGCATCGTCGATGTCCCGGGCCACACTGGCCACGGCTGCAGGCTCCAGCAAGCGGCGCACCTCGAAAATCTCGCGCACGTCGTCCAGACTCAGGGACGGCATCACGAA
>JAYVRP010000175.1:0-2420 GCA_043776215.1 Rhodoferax sp.
CGTGACGATGCTGCCGTCGAGCATGCCGAACACCTGATGCTCCTTGCTGATCCACTACGACGCGGTCGAAGTTGCCGACCCGGTCGTAGTGCGGCGTGAACACCAGGTCGACCTGGTCGCCGCAGATGAGCGCGCTTCAGTTCCAGGGCATTGGCACCCCAATGCCCCACGAGGTCTGGGTCGCACTTCCGAAGGCCACACAAACCCCGGCGCTGGCTTCGAGTTGACGGATCACCGCACTTTGGGTCTTCGGGTCTGACAAGAAGGCGCTCTGGCCCTCCGCCGTGAAACTCGCGATCAAATCAATGGCACTCAGAACGTGTCCCAGGAAAAGCCTGTCCCGGTCGCTCATAGAGGCAATGCCTCGGCAAGTATGCGGGCTTTGAGGTCGGGGTGAAGCTCTGATTCGGTGCAAAGATCGACCGTCACGCCAAGCGCGTCCTCGATGTCCAGCTTCAATCCGACAATTCGCAACAGCGAGGTGCCACGCGGGAGATCGACCAGCAGATCGAGGTCGCTTCCCTCCTTGTCGAGACCCTTTGCGACCGAGCCGAAGACACGCACGCCGCGTGCACCCTGCGCTGCTGCGAGGGTCAGAACCTGTTCGCGCTTGGATGCCAGTGCTTGAGAGGGCAGCATCATACAACTTTGGCAGGTTTCGAAGCGCCAAGCCATGCGGATGGATCGCACTGCGGTTGCTCGGCCACGTGGGCGGACTGGCTATGGCATATCCCACGCGTCGCCTCCATAATGGAGCACTACCGCACCACCAAGGACCAGGCCATGGGACGCGCCGCACAGACCCCCATTTTTTCCGCTACCGACTACCTGGCCTGGGAGGCCGCGCAGCCCGAGCGCCACGAATACATCAACGGCGAGGTATTCGCCATGGCCGGCGCAGAAGACCGGCACGTCACGGTCACGATGAATCTGGCGTTTGCCCTGCGCCAGCAACTCAGCGGAACCCCCTGCCGCACGTACATGAGCGACATGCGCCTGCATGTCGCCACCGCCAACAGCTACTTCTATCCCGACATGCTGGTCACATGCAGTCCGCAAGATCTGGCCAACGCCATGGTCAAAAGTGAGCCAAAGCTGATCGTGGAAGTGCTCTCGCCGACAACAGCAGCCTACGACCGTGGTGTGAAGTTCGGGCACTACCGCTCACTGCCGAGCCTGGAAGAATACCTTCTGGTCGACCTGGATACCCGGGCCAGCGACTGCTACCGCAAAGGCGCCGATGGATTGTGGGTGCTGCATCCGTTCGCCCGTGGCGAGGCAGTTGAACTGGCCAGCGCCGCATTGACTTTGACCGCTGCCCAATTGTTTGCCGAGGTGGCAGAAGCCTGATCGGCCGGGTCGGACTGCGTTGCGCGAAGTCCATCACAAGCAGCCAAATGTTCAGCGGGTATGCCGGCGGGTACAATCTGCGCAGTAGCTAAAAAAGTTATTTGATATCTCCCACTTGGGGTTCAACTTCCTGTTCAGTTCCTGACGGAATTACCGGCTTTTGCCGGACTTCTCGGGATCCTGTCGGGGTTTTGAGTAAGCAGCAGGGCCGGCGTTTTCGAGCTTGCGATGGCCATTCTGCGCATGGATCGTGATCCGGTGTTCCCGGTGCGCCGGGCGCTGCTGCCCGGCGAATACCGGCCGACCGGACGAACCAGTGCAAACACCATGCCGCCCCACTCCCCCGACAAGCGGAGGGATTGCTGCAGGCACCGCTTGGGCTCGCGTGGAGTGGCCAGTAAGGCCCGCACGCCGCACGCACCACCGGCAGCACGCGGCTCAACGAGATGAGCTACCGGCCCCCGATTGGATCGAGCGCCAGCTCGCGCACCGGGAGCCCGTCTCAGTCAGGCGCACCTGCAAGCACGCGGAGCACCTGACAGTCCGCATGGTGATGATGCGGCGGCGAGCAGGCACTGCTCATATTGCAACCTGTGTGTGCCAGGGCGGGGCGTCTGCATGCACGACCACACACGCAAAGTACCTGTCTATGCCCCCGCACCTCCGGGCACGTCGCCAATACCCTACTGATTCGGTATCCCGGTCGGCTGCAGCATCCCGGGGCGTGTATATTGAAAATACTACAAGGGGTATCGGTTGCTTTTTTTGAGTCACGTTGTCACCGTCTGGCGAGCAGTGTTTGTCCGCTCCTGTCTGTTCCTTGCATGCAGTCTGGGTCTGGTTGCAACCGGTAATACGGCCGACGGTCCGGCCTGCAACCGTCCGCTGACGCTGGCCCTGCACGAACATGGCCTGCTGTACGCCGCCAACACCGACAGCGGGATCGACAAGGATGTCGCCGACGAGTTGGTTCGGCGCAGCGGTTGCAGGATCAGCATCAGTGTCATGCCGAGGGCCAGGATATGGGAGATGATCGAATCCGGCGCGCTGGACTTCAGCCTGTCCGGGAT
>JAYVRP010000176.1:0-2420 GCA_043776215.1 Rhodoferax sp.
ACGCCCTGCTCAAAACATTGGGGCGCAAGGGTGTGGCCGAAATGGTGGAGCGGCACTGCGCCATGGCCAGGCAGTTCGCAAAGCTGCTGCAAGAGGAGCCAGGGGTCAGGGTGATGAACGAGATCAGCCTGAATCAGGTGATCGTGAACTTTGGGCACGGCAATACGGCATCGCGCCGAGCAGATACCGAAGCGGTGATCATGCGCGTGCAGCAGGACGGCACATGTTTTGCCGCGGGAGCCGAGTGGCGTGGCGACTGGGTGATGCGGCTGTCGATTATCTCCGGCGAGACGACAGAGAACGACATCGAAAGGTCGGCAGTTGCGATCATTGCGGCCTGGAGGACCGAACAGGGACTGACCCGGTAGAGCGTCCGCGACCAGTCGAATGCGGGTCCAGATGACGCCGGACTGACCGGCAGTACCCTGCCATGTCCTGCCGTCCGCAGCCTGCAGGTCGAGCCCCAGTTGGTCGACTGTTGCCTGTCACAAGCTTGTTCGACTTGCTCAGGAAGACCAATACCCAAACAGTCCCCGCTGCTCATCCCAATCCAGAGGCACTTCCCCCTGCCGCCCCCGCATTGCCTGCAAGTTCAGATGCCGTGGCTGCCGCCCGTCCAGAATCGCGCTGATGATGGCCGGCGCCAATCGCGTCATCCGCAGCACCTCGCAAACCCACCCCAACTCGAGTTTGAGTCGCCGTGCCAGCTCGCTGGCGTTGGCCACCTCGCCGGTGTCGATCATCCGCTGCCAGTAAAACGTCTTGCCCAGGGTGCGGATCAACGGCAGGTCGAATGACGACGTGGCCGTCACGGCACTGGTCCCCACCGGCGGCACGATCAACCGGCTACGATGTCGGCGCTTGATCACCAGCGGCACGTAAGTCACAGAGCGCCCCATCGTCTCGAACTGGCGGGGCTGACCTATTGGAGTGCCCATCAAGCTGCCTCCATTTCGCGACTGACGCCGACTTGGCCGACACGTTCTCGCTGCTCGGCCACGAACGGGTGCGCCGCCAACTCACGACCGAACTTCTGCCAGCTGTCATCGCGCCAGACACTGTCCAGGCCGTCCTCGTGCAACTGGACCCGCTCGATCAGCAAGCCCATGATCCGGTGCTGCTCTTGGGGGAATACTCGCCATCTTCGCGGCGCGAGGATACGTGCAAAGGGAGGTAGACGGGTGCCGCTGGACCGTGGCGATCAATCCGGCGCCGCTCTATTACCGTGAGTGAGGTTCAAGGATTGGATTTCGGCTGTAGGCGTCAAGCCTTCACGCTGCTCAAGCGCAGCATGAGCGTCATCGGATGCGTTGGGGAGGGCTGAAATCAGGCGTGGGCAATGATCGTGGTGGTTGTCAACTCCACGTATACGACAGACACGAAGGCCCCAGAAATCCGGTCAAGATTGCCCAAAACGAGCGGTAGCAACGTCGAGTTTGGCATGTTTCCGGTAGAAATCTGTAATAGGCGCAATGGAGACCTATGAACAATGTGTGACGTCACAAAGTCGGCATCCTTGCTGATAACGACGCGCCCTTCAGAATCCGCCAGACTGGCGATATATGAGTCGCTGCTGCGGTTCTTGTCTGGCAGATCCAGCGTGTGCACGGCATCGTGTCCTGCAGCCGTCAGGGCCACCGCGAGCTTTACCGGCAGTGCGCATCAATGATGAACTTCACGCTGCCAGAAGCTCAACGTGGTTGGTTTGCGTTAGGCGCGCAGCATACGCCAGCGCAGCATAGATGTCGTCGGCCTCCAGATCCGGGTAGTCAGCCAGAATGTCTGCCACAGTCATGCCACCGACCAGCCATTCCAGCACTGATTGCACGGGATAACGCAAGCCACGAATGCATGGCTTGCCATGGCAAATGTCGGGGTTGGTTGTGATGCGGTTCATCAGCTAATATTACTCTCGTTGGTAACTTTGGGGGTAACAATCAGCGTGAATACTGAGCACATCCAGCAGCCATAGGTGTTGTCAGGAGATATTCGATAGAGCCCCACTCACCAGAATTCAAAGCCGACTTTTATCAGTTGGCTTTGTCGCTTCTGGGCTTTCCCCGCGCCACGCGGGGTTCCGGTCCGCTTTGCGTGTGCCACACCAACCGTTCACAATTGCAGCCTTGCAAGCATCAGCCACACCGGCCTTCATTTAACAGCTTGACAGCGTGTTTTTGAAACCGGGAGCCGGTCACACCTGCCACCGCGACGAACCATGCCCACTCCAATGCCACCACCACCCTTGACCCGCCTGAATGATCGGATCGCCGCGATCAATGATGTACTCAATGCGGCCTCTGTGCTCGTATGGGATTCGCGCACCATGATGCCCAGCGGCGGCGTGCAGACCCGTGGCCAGCAGATTGCGACGCTGACCGGGGTGGCGCTGGAGTTGCTGCTCAGCCCGCAAACGCACGACA
>JAYVRP010000177.1:0-7938 GCA_043776215.1 Rhodoferax sp.
TGCGCGTCTCGTCCGACACCGCTGTCGCGTCGCCACCCATGATGCCCGCCAGCGATTCGACCTGCACGTCGTCGGCAATCACGCCAACCTTGTCGTCCACCGTGACGGTATTGCCATTGAGCAGCTTGAGCCGCTCATCCGCCCTGCCCCAACGAACGTCAAGACCGCCATGAATCTTGTCCAGATCAAAGATGTGTGACGGGCGACCAAGCTCGAACATCACATAGTTGGAAATATCCACCAGCGCGGTGACACTGCGCTGCCCACAGCGTGCCAGTCGGTCGACCATCCACTGCGGCGTCACCGCACGCGGATTGACGTTGCGCACGATACGCCCCGAGAAGCGCCCGCACAGGTCTTTGGCGCTGATCTTCACACGCAGCAAGTCGGAACTTGTCACCCGCACGGCCGGGAAGCCCGGACTGTGCAGTGGCGCTCCGGTCAACGCGGCAACCTCGCGCGCCACACCGTAAACGCTCAGGCAGTGCGCCAGGTTGGGCGTGAGTTTCACTGTCATCAAGCTGTCATCGAGCCGCAGGGTTTCGCGAATGTCCTGGCCGAGTGGCGCATCCGGCGCCAGTTCGAGCAGACCCCCATGGTCCTCCGAGAGCTGCAATTCCCGGGCTGAACACATCATGCCCTGACTCTGCACGCCACGCAACAAACCAACCTGGATCTGGAATGACTTTCCATCCGGCCCGGGCGGCAACTCTGCCCCCACCAGCGCGCAAGGCACTCGGATTCCCACGCGGGCGTTGGGTGCGCCGCAGACGATATCGAGCCACTCGCCCTGTCCAATGTCCACCTTGCACACGCGCAGGCGATCCGCGTTCGGATGCTGAACAGCCTCCTTGATCTCAGCGACCACGATCTTGGTGAACGGCGGAGCAACCGGCCGCAGATCCTCCACTTCGAGGCCTGCCATGGTCAAGGTATCGGCCAGTTGCCGGGTCGACAGGGGTGGGTTGCAGAACTCGCGCAACCAGGATTCAGGAAATTGCATGGTGGATTCGCTCGGCTACTGGAACTGCGACAGGAAACGGATGTCGCCATCAAAAAACAGGCGCAGGTCGTCGACGCCATAACGCAACATGGTCAATCGGTCGATGCCGGAGCCAAACGCGAAACCAATATAACGCTCGGGATCGAGGCCCATGTTCCGGATCACATTGGGGTGCACTTGTCCGGACCCCGACACCTCGAGCCAGCGCCCTCGGAGCGGGCCATTGCCAAACATGATGTCGATCTCAGCACTCGGCTCGGTGAACGGGAAGAAACTCGGCCTGAAGCGGATGTCCAGTTCCTTGGTTTCGAAGAAGGCCTGGATGAAGTCAAGGTAGACGACCTTCAGGTCCTTGAAGCTGACGTTCTCGCCGACCCAGAGCCCCTCGACCTGGTGAAACATCGGAGAGTGTGTCGCGTCGCTGTCGACCCGGTAACAACGCCCTGGAACAATCACGCGAATCTCGGGCATGGCCTGGCCAGCGTCGATCAAATGGCGATATTTCTTGACGTGCTGAACTGCATGGCGGATCTGGACCGGGCTGGTGTGGGTACGCAGGAGATTGGGGGCGCTGGCCGTGCCGCCCTCGACATAAAACGTGTCGTGCATGGACCGCGCGGGGTGGTCTTCCGGTGTGTTCAACGCGGTGAAGTTAAACCAGTCGGCTTCAATCTCTGGCCCCTGCGCAACTTCGAACCCCATGGAGCCGAAGATGGACTCGATGCGTTCAGTGCTCAGAGACACAGGGTGCAGGCCACCCGCAACGCGCCCACGCCCGGGCAGGCTCACGTCCAGCGCCTCCGCCCGCAACTGGGCCTGCAACTCTGCGTCCGCCAGAGCCTCGCGCCGTGCGACCAGTGCCGCTTCGATTGCCTGCTTGGCGCCATTGATGGCCGCACCACGCGACTTCTTTTCCTCGACCTCCAGCGCAGAAAGGCCCTTCATGAGGTCTGTGATGCGGCCCGATTTGCCCAGGTAGACCGCCTTCGCATTTTCCAACTCAGCCGGTGTCGCCGCTGCGCCGAATGCGGCCTTTGCGCTGTCAACGATTGCGTTCAACTCGTTCATAAAGTCTCTTGTCGATGTCCTCGGAGCGTCCCGACGGCAAAAAAAGGGCTAGTGCTCTTTCAAGCCCTAGCCCTTGTGTTGATGGAGCGGGAGCCACCGCGATGGATGGCCCGCCGCCGTGAACTCAAGCTGCCAGCTTGGCCTTGACTTGCTCCACGATGCCGGCAAACGCCGGCATGTCATGCACTGCGATGTCGGACAGCACCTTGCGGTCGATCTCGATGCCGGCTTTCTTCAGCCCATTGGCGAACTGGCTGTAGGTGAGGCCACATTGGCGCGCAGCAGCGTTGATACGTGCAATCCACAACTGGCGGAAAACCCGCTTCTTGGTGCGGCGGTCACGATAGGCATACTGACCGGCCTTCATGACCGCTTCTTTGGCGATCCGGAAGACGTTGCCGCGGCGGCCGCGGAAACCCTTGGCGAGGGCGAGAACTTTTTTGTGGCGGGCGCGAGCCGTTACACCACGTTTGACGCGAGGCATGTTGGTACTCCTTGTTCGTCGTTGTTAAATGCCGAAACCGGGCAACATTTGCGCCATGTGACCCATATTGGTCTCATGCACAGCCGTTGATCCCCGCAAGTGGCGTTTGTTCTTGGTGGTCTTCTTGGTCAGGATGTGACGCTTGAAGGCTTGACCGCGCTTGACGGTGCCACCTGGACGAACGCGGAAGCGCTTTTTCGCACCGCTCTTGGTCTTCATTTTGGGCATTGAATGCTCCTTCTACCTTGTGCTCGCGAGGCGTCTGCAAACTGTTTGCAGCCTTGTTGGCCCCGAGCCATTTTTGTGTGACGGGTACAAACCCGTCAGCTATCGCAACACAACGGTGACCAGACCGTTGGTTTGCCAAATACGCTGTTACGACGCTGCGGTGGTTATCGCGTCTGCCGCCGGTTTGGCAGCGATTTTTTTCTTGCCGGGCGCGATCATCATGATCATCTGGCGCCCTTCGAGTTTTGGAAACTGTTCGACGAGGATCGAATCGGCCAACTCGGTACGAATGCGGTTCAACAAGGCCATCCCCAACTCCTGGTGCGTGATTTCACGACCACGAAACCGCAGTGTGATCTTGCACTTGTCGCCTTCGGCCAGGAAGCGCTTGATGTTGCGCATCTTGATGTTGTAGTCGCCGTCGTCCGTTCCCGGCCGAAACTTGATCTCCTTGATCTCGATGACCGTTTGCTTGGACTTCGCTTCCGCCGCTTTCTTTTGCTCCTGGTATTTGAACTTGCCGTAATCCATCAAGCGGCAAACCGGAGGATTGGCGGTGGCAGAGATTTCAACCAGATCCACATCGAGTTCACCGGCCTGGCGCAGGGCTTCCATCAAGCTCACGACGCCGAGTGGTTCGTTCTCGGGGCCGGAGAGGCGGACTTCCGGCGCCATGATTTCCCGGTTCAAGCGGTGTTTACGTTCTTCGCGGTGACGGCGGTCACGAAATTCAGTAGCGATGGTTCAATCCTTTAAAAATATTGCCCCAGTGTGGGGCCCCTGGCCGCGCACTACGCACCGACAAACTGGATTCGTTGATAAATCAACTCAGACCACAGACTTGTGTGTGATGTCACCCGCGATTTTTTGCGCGAACGCGTCGAGGGACATCACTCCGAGGTCAATATTCCCCCGGGCGCGCACTGCAACAGCGCCGGCTGCCATTTCCTTGTCTCCAATGACCAGGATGTACGGCAGCTTTTGCATCGAATGCTCGCGTATTTTATACGTGATCTTCTCGTTTCGGAGGTCAAGATGCACCCTAATGCCTTGATTCTGCAACGTTTTCGCCACGTTTCGCGCATATTCGGCCTGTGTATCGGTGATATTGAGCACCGACACCTGCACCGGTGCCAACCAGGCCGGCAGCGCTCCGGCGTGCTGTTCGATCAGAATTCCAATGAAACGCTCAAGGCTTCCAACGATGGCCCGGTGCAACATGACCGGATGCGCGCGACTGCTGGTCTCGGTGACATACTCGCCGCCGAGCCGCTCTGCGGTGTTGAAATCCACCTGCATGGTGCCGCACTGCCATTGCCGCCCGATGGCGTCTTTCAGCGTGTATTCGATCTTCGGGCCGTAAAACGCACCATCACCCGGAGACACGATGAAATCACAGCCAGAGCGACGCAAAGCCTCCATGACGGCGAACTCTGCCTTGTCCCACAGGTCGTCGGAGCCGACACGCTTGTCAGGCCGTGTCGCCACCTTGTAGATCATGTCGGTGAATCCGAAATCCCTGTAGACTTTCTGCAGCAATGCCGTGTAGGCCACACACTCGTCGAGGATCTGGTCTTCAGTGCAGAAGATGTGCCCGTCGTCTTGCGTAAACCCGCGCACGCGCATGATGCCGTGCAATGCCCCGCTCGGCTCGTTGCGGTGGCATTGACCGAACTCTCCGTAACGCAGAGGAAGGTCGCGGTAACTCTTGATGCCCTGGTTGAAGATCAGCACGTGGCCGGGGCAGTTCATCGGCTTGAGCGCGTATTCGCGCTTCTCGGACTCCGTGGTGAACATGTTGTCGCGGTAGTTGTCCCAATGGCCGGTTTTTTCCCACAGACTCTTGTCCAGAATCTGCGGGCCCTTGACCTCCTGGTAACCGTTGTCACGGTACACCGCCCGCATGTACTGCTCCACCTGCTGCCAGATAGTCCACCCGTTGGCATGCCAGAAGACGAGCCCGGGTGCGGCCTCCTCCATGTGAAACAGGTCGAGTTCCCGGCCGAGCTTGCGATGGTCACGCTTTTCCGCCTCTTCCAACATCATCAAGTGCTGCTGCAACTCGTCCTTCGTTGCCCAGGCCGTGCCGTAGACTCGCTGCAACATCTCGTTGCGATGGTCACCGCGCCAATAGGCGCCGGCGAGTTTCATGAGCTTGAAAAATTTCAGCTTGCCCGTGCTGGGGACGTGGGGGCCACGGCACAAGTCCTCGAATTTGCCTTCTCGGTACAAGGACACGTCTTCATTGGCGGGAATGCTGGCAATGATCTCGGCTTTGTAGTGCTCGCCGAGGCTCTTGAAATAGGCCACGGCCTCGTCTCGCGGCAAGACCCGGCGGGTGACGGGCTCATCCTTGGCCGCCAATTCCATCATCTTCTTCTCGATGGCCACCAGGTCGTCGGGAGCAAAGGGGCGCTTGTAGGAGAAATCGTAGAAAAAACCGTTCTCGATCACCGGCCCGATGGTGACCTGGGCCTGTGGGTACAACTCCTTGACCGCGTACGCCAGCAGGTGCGCGGTCGAATGCCGGATGACCTCGAGCCCGTCGGCGTCCTTCGCTGTCACGATGGACACGGCAGCGTCCGCGTCAATACGGTGACTGGTGTCCACGACTTTTCCATCCACCTTGCCGGCGAGCGCCGCCTTGGCCAGGCCGGAACCAATGGAAGCCGCAACGTCGGCGACTGTGACGGGTCCGGGGTAGTCACGTTTGGAGCCGTCTGGAAGAGTAAGTTGAATCATGGTGAGAAGCGGATATTGCGTGCGCAAAAAAGCGCGGACTCGGCCGCGCTTGAATGGTGGGTGGGAAGCCAGCTACGCACGAGGCGCGCGGACTACTGCCTCGTGAGTGATCGACAGTCGGCCGTCGCAGTTCGCGGTGTCATAACCTGGTTGCCTTTCCCGCTCTTGATAGGTACTTGAAGCTCCAAGTCTAGCATCAGTGGAATTGCTCTTCTTCAGTCGAGCCGGTCAAGGCTGTCACGCTCGACTTGCCACCCTGGATCACGGTGGTGACTTCGTCGAAGTAACCGGTGCCGACTTCCTGCTGGTGCGACACAAACGTGTAACCACGCTCGCGTGCCGCAAATTCGGGCTCCTGCACCTTCTCAACGTAGGCCGACATTCCGCGTTTCACATAGTCCTGCGCCAAGTCAAACATGTTGTACCACATGGAATGGATACCGGCGAGTGTGATGAACTGGTACTTGTAACCCATGGCACCGAGTTCGCGCTGGAATCTGGCAATGGTCGCATCGTCGAGGTTCTTCCTCCAATTGAAAGACGGCGAGCAGTTGTAGGCCAGCATCTTGCCCGGGTGCACCTTGTGCACGGCATCGGCAAATTTCTTGGCGAACGCGAGGTCGGGCGTACCCGTTTCACACCACACCAGATCCGCATAGCGGGCATAGGCAATGGCACGCGAGATCGCCTGGTCGATGCCCTTGCGGGTTTTATAGAAGCCTTCGGCTGTGCGCTCGCCAGTGATGAACGGTTTGTCGTTCTCGTCGTAATCACTGGTCAGCAGGTCAGCGGCTTCGGCATCGGTGCGGGCAATCACGAGCGAGGGTACGCCGCACACGTCGGCGGCCATGCGGGCGGCAATCAGTTTCTGGTTGGCTTCAACCGTAGGCACCAGAACCTTGCCGCCCATGTGGCCGCATTTCTTGACCGAGGCAAGCTGATCCTCCCAATGCACACCGGCGGCACCGGCCTTGATCATGGCCTTCATCAGCTCAAAGGCATTGAGGACACCACCAAAGCCGGCTTCGGCGTCGGCCACGATGGGAGCAAAATTGTCGATGTAGCCATCGTCGCCCGCATCGATGCCCTTGCTGTGCTGGATTTCGTCGGCACGACGGAAGGTGTTGTTGATACGCTCGACCACGATCGGCACGGAGTCCACCGGGTACAAGGACTGGTCGGGATACATCGATGCGTAGGAGTTGTTGTCGGCAGCCACCTGCCAGCCGGACAGGTAAATAGCCTTGATGCCGGCCTTGACCTGCTGCATCGCCTGGCCGCCGGTGAGCGCCCCGAGGCAATTCACATAAGGCTCGGTGTGCAACAGGTTCCACAGCTTTTCGGCACCTCGGCGTGCCAACGTGTGCTCGATGGGGAACGAGCCCCGCAGGCGCACGACTTCGGCTGCGCTGTAGCCGCGTTGGATCCCTTTCCAGCGCGGGTTGGTGGCCCAGTCTTTGTCCAGCGCCTCGGCCTGTTGGGCGCGGCTGAGTTGTTCTGAGAGGCTTTGTGGCATGGAATCACTCCTTGAGGTCGGTTGAAAAACTGAAAACAATTCTATGTCTTATATAAGACCAGGCTTTGTCTTATGTCTTATATAAGATTTAAAAAATATTCAATAAAATCAATGCCTTAAGGATTAATTCCACATTACGAATTCAAACATCTCATATTGAGATAATTTTCCGCGACGCAACATGTGTCGATTTCATCATATGAAATGGTGGATGCATCAACCGATACACATCAAAGGCGTCCAAACGCGTTCTCGCAGTTCTCGAGTTCCCAGACACTGACCCAGATGCCGAGCACGGAGAATCTGTCGCCTACGTCGGCCATGTCACGCATCAGGCCCGGCGGCATCAGTTTGCCGCCTGCCACACCATGGATATCGCAGAATTGCGCCAATATGCTGTGGATGCCCCGGCCACGCAACGCTTCCAATGCCGGCGCGATCATGTCCACAGACATGCGTGTGTCTGGCGCGGTCAGGCCACTTGAAATGCCTGCGTCAATATGGCCATGGCTTCGTCGAACACGTCGTCGCCAATCGTCAGTGGAAACAGGAAGCGGACGACGTTGCCGTAGACGCCGCAGGTCAGCAACACCAGGCCGTGACCCAGGGCCGCCATTTGCACGCGCTTGGTGTAGTCTGGATCGGGCTGGCCTGTATCGGGATCGACCAGTTCACACGCCACCATGGCACCGAGCCCGCGAACGTCACTGATGCGCCGGTTCGCGGCCTGCAGGGCGGACAGATGCGCCATAAGGCGCTCGCCAAGCACCTGCGCCCGCGTGCACAACTGCTCCTCCTGCATGATGTCCAGCACGGCATGCGCCGCTGCAATCGCCAGCGGATTGCCGGCATAGGTTCCGCCGAGGCCACCAGGTGCGGGAGCATCCATGATGTCGG
>JAYVRP010000178.1:0-2418 GCA_043776215.1 Rhodoferax sp.
CGCGCATGAAGGCCGCCGACGTGGACATGATCGTGCTGGCCAGCGTGACGCGCGACACCATCGGCGTCATGACCGAAATCAAGAAGATCGGCTGGAACACGGTCAAGGTCATCACGGGCAACCCCGGCCGCACCGGCATCGTGCTGCAGTTGGGCAAGGAAAACGTCGAAGGCCTGTATGGTGTCGGTGTCTGGCGGGTTTACACGCCCACCAGCGGCCCGGAAAGCGTCAAGAAATGGTTCGCCGACTACAAGAAGAAATTCACCAACGAGCCCGACGAAAACGCGCTGCTGGCCTATGCCTATACCGACATGTTCGTCAAGGCCGTGCAAGGTGCGGGCAAGGACCTGACCGCCGACAAGGTGGGCAAGTACCTGCAGACCAACAGCTTCGAGCACCCGATCTTCTACGACAAGCAGACCTTCAAGGGCAACCACCAGGGGCCCGAGTTCGTCGAGATCGACGTGGTCAAGGGCGGCACCTGGACTTCGCTGACCAAGCCGATGCAATAGACAGCCGACTTCGGTGCCCCCGGGGCCGGGCCATCCACCGAGCCGAACAGTCTCACCCACCCTCAGGAGCACCGCATGATTCTGGCAACACAGCAACACATTGACGAATTCACCGCCCGTGGCTGGTGGGGCACCTCCACCATCGACGACCTGTTCCGGGCGCGGGTGGCCGAACTCGGCGATGGCGAAGCGGTCATCGATCCGCCCAACCGCAGCGTGGTGACTGGCGGTGCGCCACGCCGGCTGAGCTGGAACGCGCTGGCAGCCGAGGTGGACCGCATGACCGCCGTGCTCTTTGGTCTGGGTCTGCGCAAGGACGATGCAGTGGTCGTGCAACTGCCCAACACCGTCGAGCAATTCTCCACCTACCTGGCCTGCGCCCGTATGGGCATCGTGGTCTCGCCCGTGCCGGCCCAGTACCGGGAGCATGAGCTCGCGCATGTGGTGGGCAAGGCACAGGCAAAGGCCGCCATCACCACCGTACGTATCGGCCAGTTTGAGCACGCCAAGATGCTGCTCGGCTTGCGCGCAACTTGTCCGGGCCTGCAGCATGTGCTGTGCTTTGGTGACGAGGTGCCCGAGGGCGCCATCGCCCTGCGCCCCGCGCTCGATGGATGTACCGATACCGCCACCGCCGAAGCCTATGCACGTTCGGCCGGGGTGACGGCCAACGATATCTTCACGCTGTGCTGGACCTCGGGCACCGAATCCATGCCCAAGGGCGTGCCGCGCAGCGCCAACGACTGGATGGTCGCGGGCCTGGCGGTGGTCGAAGCGCCGGGGCTTCGGCCCGGACAACGCACGCTCAACCCGTTTCCGATGGTCAACCACGCCGGCATCAGCAGCGCTTTCAGCGCCTGGCTGCATGGCGGCTTGACAGTCGTGCAGCACCACCCGTTCGACCTGAAGGTGTTCCTGGAGCAAATCCGCACCGAAGGCATCGAGTACACGGTGGCGCCCCCGGCCATTCTCAACATGCTGCTGCAGCAGCCGCAGTTGCTCGAGGGTATCCGTTTCGACAAGTTGCGCAGCATCGGCTCGGGCTCGGCGCCGCTGTCGGAATGGATGATCCGCGAGTTCGACAGCCGTTACGGCGTGAAGGTGCACAACTTCTTTGGCTCCAGCGAAGGCATGTGCATGCCCGGCACGCACCGTGACATCCCCGACCCCGGCTTGCGCGCGGCCTACTTCCCGCGCGTGGGCGTGAGCGCGTTTGACTGGGACGCCAGTTGCAGCCGCAAGATGCAAACCCGCCTGGTCGATCCGCGGACCGAGCAGGAGATCACGGAGCCCGGCCAGCCCGGCGAAATGCGCATCAAGGGTGCGGCGGTGTTCAGCCAGTACTGGCGCGAGCCCGGGCAGACCGCCAGCGCCTTCGACGCGCAGGGCTTCTACCGAACCGGCGACACGTTCGAGATCGCCGGCGATCACAACCAGTACTACAGGTTCGCGGGCCGCTCCAAGGACCTGGTCATCCGCGGCGGCATGAACATTTCGCCGGACGAGATCGAGTCGCTGCTGCAAGGCCACCCCAAGGTGCGCGAAGTGGCCGTGGTCGGCTGGCCCGACGACCTGCTCGGTGAACGCGTGTGCGCATGTATCGCCACCAAGCCGGGCATGGAGGTCACGCTGGAGGAACTGGTCACCTACCTGCGCGACGAAAAACGCATTGCCGCGTTCAAGCTGCCCGAACGCATGCTGCTGGTCACCGAAATGCCACGCAACCCGGTGGGGAAAATCCTCAAGCGCAACCTGCGTGAACAGATCCAGGGCCTGGTCAAGCCGCCAACACCGGGGCCGTGACGCCGTGCAACACCTGAGCGCCATCGACGCCGCGTTCCTGCAACTGGAGACCGCGCAGACGCCGACACATCTCGCGTCGTTGCACCTGCTCAAGCTTCCCGCG
>JAYVRP010000179.1:0-2417 GCA_043776215.1 Rhodoferax sp.
GTGGCGTTCCAGATCGACCCCGGCCACTGCGATCGCCTGCGTTGCCTCGCCGCGCAGCGCCAGCCCGCCCCCCGCCACCATCGGCGACACGGCAGCCACGGCGGGCATCTGTTCGAGCAGCGGCAGCATGGATTGCCAGTTGGCCACCGAGCGCAAGCGCTGGGCGCGCGGCTGCGCATCGGTGATCGTGTTGGTGGCGGGGTCGCGCAGCCCCGCCGGGGTCACCACGTCGTCCAGAGGGCGCAGCACCACATGGGCCTGTCCGCCGAGCGTCTTGGTGAACGTATTGCTTTGCAGGCCCGTCACCAGGGCCGAGATGTAGGCAATGACAGCCACCCCAGCGGCCACACCCACGATGATCAGGACGGTCTGCAGCCGCCCCTCGCGCAGAAACCGCACCGCCACCCGCACTTCGAATCCCAGCCAGGTGCGCATGGGTGGCCAGGGGTCAACGCCCCATGGCGTTGGTAAGTGCCGCCGCGCCGCCGCCGCCGGCACCAGCCTTGGCGGGCGCCAACAGTCGCAGCGGCGTCTCCACCATACGCACCTTGCGACCCACCACCAGGGTCGGATCCAATGCCACCACATCGCCTTCCGACAACCCGGCCACCAGCTCCACGGCATCGAGGGTGCGCAGCCCCAGCTGGACGACGCGTTCTTCGATCCGGTTGTTCACGACCACACGGACACGGCCCTGGCCGCCGTCCGCCAGGCCGGCCACGGCAGCTACCGGCAAGGCCAGCGTACGTTCGCGCCGGCCGGTTTCCACTTCGATCGACAAGGTCATGTCCTGGCGCAGGAAGGGAAGCAACGGGTCGGTCAACGCAAACTTCACCTCGACCGACCCGCGCTGGGCATCCACGGTGGGAGAGATCGACAGAATCCGCGCGGCGAAGCGCTGGCCCGCGTAGGCATCCGCCACGGCGCTGGCTTTCTGGCCAACTGCGAGCTGGTCCAGAAAACGCTCGTCCACCTGGGCCACGAGCTGGGTCGGCCCCGCCAAGGCCAGGGACATCAGGGCCCGGCCGGGCTGGACGATCTGCCCCGGCTCCACCGCACGGGAAAGCACCTGCGCGTCAGCCGGGGCGACCAGCGTCGTCTGCGCCAACCGTGACTGCGCGGCATCCACCGCCGCTGTTGCAACCGCCAGTTGCGCCTGCGCCTGCACAACCTCGGTGCCTGTGTCACTGACCGCCCGCACCTGGGTTTTGGCGTTGTCGAGTTGGGCCGCCGCGACATCGCGCTGGCGCCGTGTTTCGTCCAGGCGTGACGCACTCAGAAAACCCTGTGCCACCAGCTGATGCACACGCTCGAATTCAGCCCGGCTGGCGTCCAGCACCGCCTGTGCCTGGGTGACACCGGTCTGCACCGACGAACGCCCGGTGCTGCGCAGGCCAGCCAGCCGAGCGGCGGCTTGCTGCCGGGCGGAGACGGCTTGCGCCAGCGTGGCACGCAACTCCTGCGGCTCCAGCCGCACCAGCGGGGACCCCAGGCGCACTTGCGCACCTTCGGCGACAAGCACCTCGGCCACGCGCCCGGTCACGGTGCTGCCGATGTCCACCCTTGACAGCGCCACCACACGCGCCGAGAACTGCACAGTGCGCACCAGAGGCGCCATGCGCACCTGCACCACCTCGACCGGCACGGCCCGGGCGGACCACACATACGCCGCACCCGCGGCCACCACACCCAGCAGCAATGCCATCCAGAACCAGCGACTGCGGGAAATTGCCATGTGTGCAAAGACCGCGTCAGCTACCGAAAAGATCGGGATTGGTGGTGGGCGGGGTCACGCCAAGATGCCGGTATGCCGCCAGAGTCGCGATGCGTCCGCGCGGCGTGCGCTGCAGGTACCCCTGTTGGATCAGATAAGGCTCGATCACGTCCTCGATCGTCTCGCGCTCCTCGCCAATGCTGGCCGCGATGTTGTCCAGGCCGACCGGGCCGCCGTCAAAGCGGTGCACCACGGCTTCCAGCAGCTTGCGGTCCATCACGTCGAAACCCTGCGGGTCCACATCCAGCATGGCCAGTGCCAGGTTGGCGATGTCCAGCGTGATGTCCCCGACGCCCTTGACGTCGGCATAGTCGCGCACCCGGCGCAACAGGCGGTTGGCAATACGCGGGGTGCCACGCGAGCGCCTGGCAATCTCCACGCCGCCTGCTTCATCCATCGGCACCTTGAGCAGGCCGGCACTGCGGCGCACGATCAGCGCCAGTTCCTCGGCGGTGTAGAACTCGAGCCGCGCCACGATACCGAAACGGTCGCGCAGGGGGTTGGTCAGCATGCCGGCGCGTGTGGTGGCCCCGACCAGGGTAAACGGTTGCAGGTCGAGCTTGATCGAGCGCGCCGCCGGGCCTTCGCCGATCATGATGTCGATCTTGTAGTCCTCCAGGGCCGGATAAAGGATTTCTTCAAC
>JAYVRP010000180.1:0-7912 GCA_043776215.1 Rhodoferax sp.
CCATCGTGTTCATGCATGGCTACCGCTACATCGCGCACGAGCAGGCGGCGCGGCGCCTGGCGCGTGATGCCGGTTTCACGCAGATCAGCACCTCGCATGAAACCAGCCCGATGATGAAGTTCGTCAGCCGCGGTGACACGACCGTGGTGGACGCCTACCTGTCACCGATCCTGCGCCGCTATGTGGACCAGGTGGCGCGCGAGATGCCAGGCGTGCGCCTGTTCTTCATGCAGTCATCGGGTGGCCTGGCTGACGCGCAGGCGTTCCAGGGCAAGGACGCCATCCTCAGCGGCCCGGCCGGTGGCATCGTCGGCATGGCCCGCACGGCGGCGCTCGCAGGCCAGGAGCGCGTGATCGGATTCGACATGGGGGGCACGTCCACCGACGTGTCGCACTTCGCCGGCGAGTTCGAACGCGAGTTCGAGACCCAGGTGGCCGGTGTGCGCATGCGCGCGCCGATGATGAGTATCCATACCGTGGCGGCCGGCGGGGGCTCGATCCTGGCATTCGACGGCGCACGCTTCCGTGTGGGCCCGCAAAGTGCCGGTGCCAACCCCGGGCCGGCGAGCTACCGGCGCGGGGGCCCGCTTGCCGTGACGGATGCCAATGTGATGGTTGGCAAGGTGCAGCCCCGGTATTTCCCGAAGGTGTTCGGGCCGGGTGCTGACGAGGCACTCGATGAGCTCGTGGTGCGCAAGAAGTTTGACCGGCTCGCCCAGCAGACCGGGCGCCCTGCGCAGGAAGTGGCGCAAGGATTTATCGACATCGCCGTGCAGCAGATGGCCAATGCGATCAAGAAAATATCGGTGGCCCGCGGCTACGACGTCACGCGTTACACGTTGCAGTGTTTTGGTGGCGCTGGCGGCCAGCATGCGTGCCAGGTAGCCGACGCCCTGGGCATGACGCGGGTGCTGGTTCATCCGTTGGCGGGGGTGCTGAGTGCCTATGGCATGGGCCTGGCAGACCAGTCGGTGATGCGCGAACACGCCATCGAACTGCCCCTGGAGGCGGCCACACTGCCGGAGGTACAGGCGCGAATGGAGGCGCTCGCCGCAGCCGCACAGGCGGACCTGGCCCGCCAGCAGAGTGGCATGGGTGCAGCGCGTGTGATCCGGCGCCTGCATATTCGTTACCAGGGGAGCGACTCGGCGCTCGTGGTGCCGTTGCCGGACCACGGAGCTTTGGCGCCGGCCGCAGTCCTGGCCGGGATCACGGCCAGGTTCGAGGTCGCTTACCGCCAGCGTTATGCCTTTCTGATGCAGGGCAAGGGTCTGGTCGTGGAGGCGGTGTCGGTCGAGGCGGTGATTCCTGGCGATGCGCCATCCGAACAGCACCACACCGTGCGCCCGGTGCGCCCGATTCCGCGCCGTGAGACGGTGCGCATGTACTCTGGCGGCCAGTGGCACGACGCGGCACTGGTGGTGCGCGAAGACCTCCGAAGCGGCGATCGGATCTGCGGGCCAGCCATCATCGCGGAGAAGAATGCGACCACCGTGGTGGAACCCGGCTGGACCGCCACCCTCACGGCACTGGACCATCTGCTGTTGGAGCGCAGCATCGCGCGCACGCAGCGCTACGCGGCCGGAACCACCGCCGATCCTGTGCTGCTGGAGGTGTTCAACAACCTGTTCATGAACATCGCCGAGCAGATGGGCCTGCAATTGCAGAACACCGCGGTTTCGGTCAACATCAAGGAGCGGCTGGATTTCAGCTGTGCCCTTTTTGATGCCCGGGGCAACCTCATTGCCAACGCGCCGCACATGCCGGTGCACCTGGGGTCGATGGGCGAGAGCATCAAGACCGTGATCCGCGAGAACTCCGGTGCGATGGTTCGGGGCGACGTGTTTGTGCTCAATGACCCTTACCACGGGGGCACGCATCTGCCCGACATCACGGTCATCACGCCGGTCTACCTGGCGGACGATGAGCAACCCTTGTTTTACGTCGGCAGCCGCGGTCACCATGCGGATGTGGGCGGCACCACCCCAGGCTCCATGCCGCCCTTCTCGCTCTGCATCGAGGAAGAAGGGGTCCAGATCAACAACGTCAAGCTGGTGGATCGCGGCGTGTTGCAGGAGGCCCGCATGCTGGCACTGTTGCAAAGTGGCCGGTACCCGTCGCGTAATCCGCAGCAGAACATGGCCGACCTGCGGGCCCAGATCGCGGCCAACGAAAAGGGCCTGCAGGAATTGCAGAAGATGGTGTCGCAGTTTGGCCTTGACGTGGTGCAGGCCTACATGGGCCACGTACAGGACAACGCGGAGGAGGCGGTGCGCCGGGTCATCACCCGCTTGAAAGACGGCAGCTTCACGCTGGCGCTGGACAACGGCGCGCAGATCCAGGTGGCGATCCGGGTGAACCTGGCGGACCGCAGTGCGGAAGTGGATTTCACCGGTACTTCGCGGCAGCAGGAGAACAATTTCAATGCGCCAACTGCCGTCTGCATGGCGGCCGTGTTGTACGTGTTCCGTACGCTGGTGGACGACGACATCCCGCTCAACGCAGGTTGCCTCAAACCGATCCGGGTCGTCATTCCGCCGGGCTCGATGCTCAACCCTGACCCGCCAGCGTCGGTCGTGGCCGGCAATGTCGAGACGTCCAGTTGCATCACGAACGCCTTGTTCGGCGCCCTGGGCGCCATGGCGGCCAGCCAGTGCACGATGAATAACTTCACTTTCGGGAACAGCCGCCATCAGTACTATGAAACCATTGCAGGCGGCTCCGGTGCGGGTGACGGTTTCGCCGGTACCAGTGTGGTCCAGACCCACATGACCAATTCGCGCCTGACCGACCCGGAAGTGTTCGAGTTCCGCTTCCCGGTTCGGCTGGAGAGTTATTCCTTGCGCCAGGGGTCCGGCGGGCAGGGGCGGTGGTGTGGCGGCGACGGTGGGGTGCGCCGTGTCCGCTTCCTGGAGGCGATGACGGCCAGCATCCTGTCCAATGGTCGCGTGGTTCCAGCCTTTGGCATGGCAGGTGGGCAAGCGGGGGCCACTGGCATCAACCGCGTGGTGCGCGTGGACGGGCACACGGAAACACTCGGGCACATCGGGCAGGTGCAGATGGAGCCGGGCGACATATTCGAAATACACACGCCCGGCGGCGGTGGATTCGGCGTCGTGCCGTGATGGTGTTGCGCTGCCTGGTGGTAGACGACGAGCCATTCGTCCGGACTACCTTGTCCCTCTTGCTCAGGCTCGAGGGCCATGACGTGACGACGGCTGCGGATGGGCAGGCGGGGCTGCAGGCGGCACTGGCACAGCTGCCCGATGTGATTTTGTCGGACCTGCACATGCCCGGTATGGACGGGCAGGCCTTGCTTGCAGCGGTGCGTGCCGACAAGCGGCTCGTGCGCACCCGCATCGTGCTGCTGACGGGCGATACGCAACTGGCGCCCGCGCTGGCTGGCGCACCGGACGCGGTCTTGATCAAGCCATTCACCCGGGAGCAACTCCATCAGGCGCTGGACGCCCTGCAACGTGATCGCTACTGACCAGGGTCCGAAACCAGAACAAGTTCAATCGAATGGAACGCTGACAAGTCAAAACCCCAAAGCACTTTCAGGTGGGCGGTCCTGCGTCCAGCACCAGCATGTAGCCGACCCCGCGCACCGTGCGCAGCACCTGCGGATTTTCGGGGTGGGTCTCGATCTTGCGGCGCAAACGGGTGATGCGCAGATCGATGCTTCGGTCACTGCTGTCGTAGTCGCGCTGGCTGGTAGTCTCCAGCAGCCATTCCCGCGTCAGCGGCCGGTTGGGGTGTTTGCAGAACAGGTCGAGCAGGTCGAATTCCGTCGCGGTCAGGGGCAGGGTGCTTCCGTCGGCGGTCAGCAACACATGGCGTTGGCGGTCGAAGCGGCAGCAGCCCAGCGCAACCGTCCCTGCGGTTGCGTCTGGCGGGGGTGCGGGTTCCTGTGCACGGGCCTGTGCCGGCGCGGTGCGACGCAGCAGGCTCTTGATGCGGGCCAGCAACTCGCGCGCGTCAAAGGGTTTGGTCACATAGTCGTCGGCGCCGGTCTCCAGGCCAACGACACGGTCCACGGAATCACTGGCGCCGGTCACCATGATGATGCCCAGATGGGGGTGGCGTTCGCGCATCCAGCGCGCCAGCGCAAAACCGTCCTCACCCGGCAATCCGACATCGAGCAGGACGATGTGGGGTCGCTCGGTGACCAGCGCCTCGCGCATCAACACGCCGTTGGAAACCGCCGCCACGCGCAGGCCCTGGCGTGTCAGGTACTCGGTGAGGATCTGTCTTTGAGTGGCCTCGTCTTCCACGACCAGCACGTAGGGTTTGGTGGTGGTCAAGGTGGTGGGCAATATCGTGGTGGTACCGTTGATGCGCGCCATTATGGAGGGGAAACAGCGAGCCCGATACAAACGATACAAAGCCCGCCCGCGCGACACGGCGCTGAAACAGGCATCTTGAACAATACCTTCACACCGAGAGCACCAACCGAACCAGCAGGAGGTCGGGCTGGCGGTCAGGGAGGCCACTGGCAGGTCTCCAGGATCTACCCAACACAAGGAGCGCCCCATGTTTTTCATTATCAACCTGATGTTGGTCGTCATTGCCGGCATGCTCGTCCTTGTGATCGCCGCCACGGCGTCACTACCCGGGCACGAGCCCAGTGACCCGGTGGCACCTGAGGGTGACTGGGTCGGGCGTGCCAGCCTGCCGCGCATCAGGCCGGTCAAGGTGCGGGCGCCAATCCGCGTGGTACGTGCCGCCAGGATAGGTGCAGTCGAGTCGCACTAGAGGCGCCTGCCTGCCGCGGCCTCGGGGCATCGCGGGTTCCGGCCAGGGCAAGGGGCTGGTAAGCTTGTCGGGCAGAGACACTTTCCATCCCTTGTGAACCATGTTCCACCATGCCTGACCCTGCGCTTGCGAGCCCCGAATGCCTGATCCAAATGGACCGACTGGGTGTGGTCGTGGACTGGAACGCCGAAGCTGAATGCATGTTTGGCTGGACCCGGGGTGAGGCGAAGGGATGCAGTCTCGGTGCACTGATCTTCCCGCCCGGTGATGGTCAGGCCTTCGTTGCGGCTTTGCAGCAGTACCTGCAGGTTGGCGCATCAGCCCTGTTGCACCGGGTACTCGATGCCACTGCCCTGCACAAGAGCAAGGTCGTGATTCCGCTGGAGTGTTGCACCTGGGCCGTGGGCGACCCTGCGACGCAGGGGTTTGCTTTTCATGCGCGGGACGTCGCGGCGCGCAATGCCACCTACGACGCCTTGCGCCGATCCGAACAGCATTACCGTGCTGTCGTCGAGCACCTCGGCGAGGGCATGGTGGTGATCCAGGACGAGATGGTCGTGTTTGCCAATCGGCAGGCCAGCGAGATCCTGCACGCGCCGGCCGGCGGGCTGCTGGGGCTGCGCAGCATCGAGTTGCTGCACCCGCTGGATCGCGCTGCAGTGGCGGATCGGCTTGCGCGCCGCCAGGCCGGTGAGCCGCTGTCGGCCCACACCGAAATTCGCCGTCTGGACGAAAGCGGCGCGGTGCACTGGCTGGAGACCCACTCCACCAACGCATCCTGGGAAGGCCGGCCTGCCACGATGTCGTTCTTCTCGGATGTGACCCAACGCAAGGCCATGGTTGAGGCATTGCACCGTTCCGAGGAGCGGTACCGCGCCGTCGTCGAGCATGTCGGGGACGGCATGGTGGTGGTCAAGGACCAGCGCTTCGTGTTTGTGAATCCGCGCGCGGCCGAGATCGCCGACATGACGGTCGAGGCCATGCTGCGCGAAGGGTACCTGCACCGTATCCATCCCGAGGATCGGCCCATCGTTGACGGGCGGCGACTGCGGCGCATCGCGGGCGAAGACGTGCCCAGCCGGTACGAGATCCGGCTGTTGCTGCCGGACGCAAGTGTGCGTTGGATAGATATTGGCGTGACGATCGTTCCCTGGGATGGGGAGCCGGCGACATTGACCTTCTTTTCCGATGTGACAAGTCGCAAGGACCTGGAGGCACAACTCAAGAATACGCTGCAGGAGCGCGAAACCATCCTGCAAAGTTCCATCGTCGGTATTGCCTTTCTGACACCCGAGGGCCGTTTCCGCTGGGCCAACCGCGCCATGTTGAAAATTTTTGGTGCCTGGGACGGTAGCCACACGCTGGTGACCATCGAGTCGCTCTACGAGTCACGCGAGCAGTACCTGCGGGTGGGCGGGCAGGTGGCGGAGTGCATCCGCAAGGGCGAGGATTTCGAGACCGAACTGCGCATGCGACGGTTGGACGGCAGCCTGCTCTGGGTCTCACTTTCGGGCAAGGCCGTGAACACGTTCGACCTGCGCCAGGGTACGGTGTGGGTCGTGATGGATATCTCCCGGCGCAAGGAACTGGAGGAGACGCTCATCAAGACATCATCGGAACGCGAGGCGATCCTGAACAGCGCCCTGGTTGGCATGGTGCTGTCCATGGGCCGGCGCCATGTCTGGGTGAACCAGAAGTTTGCAGAGATGCTGGGGTACGCCCGCGACGAGTTGATGGGCCGGTCCTCGGCGGATATCCATCCCGATCTGGCGGTCTGGGAACAACTCGGCCTGGAGCAGCGCGAGGCCCTCCAGATCCATGGCACCTACACCAACGAGCGTCAACTCATGCGCCGCCATGGCGAGGTGTTCTGGGTGCAGATGGCCGGGCGCTGCATTCGCGAGCGCGATCCGGACTCCGGTGTGATCTGGACCTTCCTCGACATCACGCAGCGCCGCCAGGCCGAGGACGAAACGAGAGTTGCCCTGAACCGCCAGCGCGAACTGAACGAACTGCGCTCGCGGTTCGTGTCCATGGCCAGCCATGAATTCCGCACACCGTTGGCCAGCATCCTGTCGTCGGCGGAGTTGCTCAAGGACTACGGCGACCGGTTGCCAGCCGAAGACAAATTGGAGGTCATACAGACGATCGAGTCGGGGGTGCATCGCATGACCGGCATGCTCGAACGTGTATTGCTCATCGGGCGGGCCGAGGCACGCATGATGGAGTTCAAACCGCGATCACTCGAATTGCTCACCTTGTGCCAACGTTTGGTGTCGGAGGCCCGAAACCGCCATCCCGACGCCGCATGCGAGGTGGTGCCTGATTTTCCTGCGGGTGGGCTCATTGGCCGGTATGACGATGCTCTGCTCGAGCACATTTTCAGCAACCTGCTGACCAACGCGATCAAGTATTCACCCCAGGGTGGAACCGTGCGGTTCCGGATCTGCCCCGAGGGCACGCGCGTCGTATTCGAGATATCCGACCAGGGCATCGGCATACCGACGGCCGAGCTTCCTTATCTGTTCGGGTCTTTCCATCGCGCAAGCAATGTCGGCACGATCCAAGGCACTGGCCTTGGCCTGGCGATCGTCAAGAATTCCGTCGACCTGCACGGCGGGCAGATCGATGTGCGCAGCGCGCCTGGTGCCGGCACCACGTTCACGGTGCGACTGTAGGAGCAAGCGCGATGGCTCGGATATTGATCGTGGAGGATGAGGCGCAGATTCGAAATAACCTGGTGCGGTTCCTGACGCTGGAAGGGCACTCGGTCATCTCGGTCAATGACGGGTCGGCGGGCCTGGAATCCATGCGTACACAGGTGCCACAGTTGGTGATTTGTGATTTCATGATGCCACGCATGAATGGCTTCGAGCTTTTGGCGATCGTGCAAACGGACGATACGCTGCGCCAGGTGCCGTTCATCATGCTCTCGGCCAGCGCGGAGCCGGAGCGCCTGGAGCACGCGCTGTCGCTGGGTGCCTGCGCCTATGTGACCAAGCCGTTCCAATTGGCCCACCTGCGTGCGCTGATCGACAAGCACCTGCTACCGCCTTTGTCATGAGCACCGCCCGGCCGCCCGAAGGTGCTCAGCACCGCAGCCCGCAGGGCGAAGGTACAACAGTTTGCACCGCCCGGCCGCCCGAAGGTGCTCAGC
>JAYVRP010000181.1:0-7910 GCA_043776215.1 Rhodoferax sp.
AACTGGAAGCTGATGCAGGAGAACATCAAGGACCCCTACCACCCGGGCCTGCTGCACACCTGGTTCGTGACCTTCGGCCTCTGGCGCGCCGACAACCAATCGCGCCTGGTGATGGATGCGCAGCATCGCCATGCGGCCATGGTGTCGACCCGCGGCAGTGCCGGGCGCGCGGACCAGGTGACGCAGGTGTCGACCTTCAAGGACAACATGCAGCTGCACGATGCGCGTTTTCTCGATATCGTGCCCGAGCCCTGGTGGGGTGGGCCGACCGCGGTCATGATGACGCTGTTCCCGAGTGTGATCCTGCAGCAGCAGGTCAACAGTGTCTCGACCCGCCACATCCAGCCCGATGGGCATGGCGCCTTCAATTTCGAGTGGACACATTTCGGCTTCGAGGACGATGTTGAGGCCATGACGCAACGCCGTCTGCGCCAGGCCAACCTGTTCGGCCCGGCCGGCTTCGTGTCGGCCGATGACGGCGAGGTGATCGAGTTCTCGCAATCCGGCTTCGAGAGCAAGCCGTTTCATCGCGCGCTGGTGGAGCTCGGCGGGCACGAGGTGGGCGACACTGATCACATGGTGACCGAGACACTGATTCGTGGCATGTACCGCTACTGGCGCGACGTGATGGAGGCCGAACCATGAGCGCTGCGCCAGGCCGACCCAGACTAGCGCGCACCGCAGCACGTATCGCGGAGGGTTTTCGATGAGCCATGCCCTGGACTTTGGCGACTACCTGGCCTTGACGCAGCTGCAGTCCGACTATTGCGCACGGGTGGACGCGGCGGATTGGGATGGCTGGTGCGAGCTGTTTACCGAGGACTGCATCTACCGCCTCGTGCCGCGCGAGAACTTTGATCGCGGCTTGCCGCTGGCCACGGTGGCGTTCGAGAGCAAAGGTATGCTCAAGGACCGTGCCTACGCGATCCGCGAGACGCTGTTTCACGACCCGTATTACCAGCGCCATGTGGTGGGTGTGTTGCGAGTGTTGTCTACGGATGAATCGCACTGGTTGTGCGAGTCGAATTACGCCGTGTTCCGCACCAAGCCCTCGCAGCTGACGACGGTCTTCAACGTCGGGCGTTACCTCGACACCGTGGTGCGCACGCCGCAAGGCCTGCGCTTCGCGTCGCGGGTGTGTGTGTACGACAGCGAGCTGATTCCCAACTCGATCATTTACCCGATCTGAGCGGTCATCGGGCAAGCAGTTGTCCTTCGGCTTGCACCCTGCAGCCGCGATAGTCGTTGGCGGGCGGCCAGGCGTTTCACTACAACACAAGCGTAGAAAAGTCTCCCATAGATACGTTTAGGCGCTTAGGATAGAGCGCATGCGACCAACAGGCCTGAGCGCCACTTCCCGCAGCCAGCTCAGCAAGTTGCTGCGCGACAGCCCGCCCATCGTGACTCCTGAGCACGCTGCTGCCGCCCTTGGCCTGACTTCTGAAGTGGCCGCGCGCCGGTTGGCAGCATGGTCGCGCTCGGGGTGGCTGGCGCGTCTGCGCCGCGGGGCCTATGTGCCCGTGCCCATCGAATCCGAGTCGGCCACTACACGCTGAAGGTTTATCACAGCGAGAAGGTTGCGGACCCCGACAACGGATGGCAGCACCAGCAGATCGTGCTCAAGCCGTTGAATCCAGCATTCCAGCCGATCACGCTGAAGGCAGGTGATGGCAAGGCTGTGCGCGCGATCGCTGAGTTCGTGCGGGTGCTTTGATTGGTACATCGGTGAACCAAACTCGAACCTTCGCGCTGGACGAAAAATGACCGCCAGCACATGACGAAGTCGCACGGAGAGTTCTTCAGCCTCGGCAACCTGTACCTGGGATATCGGAAGGCGAAGGCAGAAGCGTTTTACGAGAACACGCATTTTCATGCCTTGGCGTTCACGAAGTACGAGCAGAACCTGCATGCCAATTTGCGCAAGTTGCGTGGCCGCCTGGTCGCGCGCCCGGCGGACTGGCACGCTGACGCAGCATTTCTAGGCGATCACGCCTACCTGCCCAAATCCGTGGATTGCAGCAGTTGGGTCGGAAATACGGCCGGCCATTTTCGTGCGCTGGATCCGAGAAAGGACTGGCAGCGTCGTTTCCAGGCGGCAGGCCGGCCAGCACGCGCATCGCTGCGGCTGGTGGTCCGCCCGACTGTTGACTTTCAGATCATTTCGGCGCTGTGGATTCTGTTCGTCGGCTATCTGTTCGATGCGGCGTTGGACCGCAGTACCTCATTTGGCAATCGGCTCCGCAGGTTCTACTCCAGTCCGAAGGACGAACGGCTCAATGCGCCCAGTGTGAACCTCACCACGCCAGGCCTCTTCGCGCCTTACTTTTCAGCGTATCGAGAATGGCGGGAAGGTGGACTGTCGGCAATGGAGAGCGCGCTGAAAGAAGGCGAAAGCATCTTGGCTATCACAATGGACATCGAGCAGTTCTACCACCGTGTGTCCCCCCAGTTTCTCTTGCGGCCGGCGTTCTTGGACTCCATCGGCTTGGCACTTTCCGGGCCAGAACGGCGCTTCACCACGAATCTCCTCGCCGCCATTGGTACTTGGTATGAGCGGACGCCCGACTTCAGGTTACGGCCGCAAGGTGCGATAAGGGCGGCGTGAGCGACTACTACGTTCTCGGCGAAATTGATTACGAAAAATTGCGTGCGGAGCAGCGCCGCAAAGTGAAGAAGCCCAAGTTCAAGCCGGTGCCCATCGGGTTTGTCATGTCAAAGGCTCGTAGGTGAGGTGGCTGCAGATCACATCTGACCGTCAACCCAGTTCGCGAACTCTTTCAAATCCTCGAGCAAGCGTTGGGCCTGCGATAAAGTTGCAGGACGGGCACCGTACTGGGATGCGTCCTTGTTGCCCAATATCCGGCGCAGGCGACTCTCCTGCGCAGCAGGCAGCGCAGCGCCAACGACATCGCGTAACAGTTTCGAAGCGGCCATGTGCTCTTGCTGGTTGATCACGTTGGCCCGCTTGGCGGTCACGCAGTCAGCATAGGCGATTGCTGCGAGCACTGTCTGGCTGATGGCCGGATTCGCGTCCAGTGCCGATTCGGCCAATGTCATGGCGTTTTCCGCTGCTCTTCGAAAGGCGCGGGCTGCATCCAGGCGACCTTGCCAGTAGTCGGGAGCCACGGCTTTTTTGGTGCTGGTGCGTGTCATCATGTCTGCAGACTCCGGCGATCATGGGCCGCAAGCAGATATTGCCCAGGTTCAACACCTTTCAGAACCTTTGCATCGCGCGCCAGGTTGCGCCACCAGTCGCCGCCCTCTTCAGACAACCTGATGGCATCAGAGCCAGACAATCCGAGCACCGAGCCATTGACGAAATGCCGGTCCTCCACTTTTTGCAACGCCTGCCGTACGGACTCGGTGGCCATCTCGACCTGCCCTTCGGATGCGATGACCACAATGTCCAGGTCGCTGGCCGGCGTGTCTTCGCCGCGCGCCACACTGCCGTAGTACCAGGCAGCCTCTATGTGCTGATTGGCTTGCAGCATTTCGCGCAGTTCGTTGAAAAGTTCGTCCCATCTGGACTGCTCACATCCAAAAAGTTGCCGCAGTCCGTCGGAAACGGGATGCTGCGCGTCAATGGCGAATAACTGCGACCGCGACTGCCCGAGAACCTTGACTATTCTTTGCTGCAACAAGGCGTCCAGTGTTTGACGCGTTCCGCGAGCGGTCAAGCCGCTGTCCCGCGCCAACTGCGATACGCTGAGCGGACCACCGTGGGCGAGCAGGACGCGCAAGACACGAACGGCCCCTTCATTGCCAAGGCAGTAGGTCAATGGAAACCGAAGGTGGCTTTGGGTGGCTTTGGGGCGCATGCTGGATCGGACGTGCTTTTTAAGAGAAATATACTACTCATAAGAGAAGTATATTTAGTTTATAGATAGTATATTTCCTCAAATGTTCTTACCTCACCTGTGCGCAGCGAGCGCGGCACTCAAGCCCTCCGCTCCAGCCGCGCCACCACCCGAAAACACAGCAGCGCAGCCACCACGCCGAACACCACCACGCCGAGTCCATACCCAGCCATCGCGCCTTTGGCGCCATACCAGTGCTGCCCGTACCAGACAAAGGGGATCACTCCCAGCGTGGAGCGGCCCCAGTTCAGCGCGGTCGAATAGAACGCGTACCCCAGGTTGTTGAAAGCCGCGTTGGCGACGAACAGCGCGCCGTTGAACAGGTAACTGCCGGCCACGAAGACGCAGAAGAACACGATCAGCTCGTGCGCCTGCGGCCCGGCGCGAAACAGGTCGGCCAGCAGCCCGCCACCCAGCGCCAGCAGGGCCCAGACCACCAGCACGTAGACCAGCGTCACCTTCAGGCTGTCGCGTATGGTGGACTGGATACGGTCGAACCGCAACGCGCCGAAGTTCTGCCCGATGATCGGTCCGATGGCACCGGACAAAGCAAACAACACGCCAAATGCGACCGGGATGATACGCAGGATCACGGCCCAGCCGGCCACCGCCTGGTCGCCGAAGGTCGACATCACGCTGGTGACATAGGTGTTGCCGACCGGGGTGGCGATCTGGGTCAATACGGCTGGCAGTCCGATGGCCATGAATGGTTTGAACTCGCGCAGCACGAAATGCAGTCGCGGCCATGCGACCAGCTGGTGCACGCGCAACAGGCCGTACAGGCCAAAGCCCACCATGGCGAGCCTGGCCAGCACGGTGGACCATGCGGCGCCCTGCAAACCCAGGCCAAACCCGAAGATCAGCAGCGGGTCGAGCACGGCCGTGACGCCGGCCGCACCCAATGTGACGAACATCGCGCGCCGCGCATCACCGGTGGCCCGCAGCAGGCCGCCCATGCACATGCCCAAGCCCAGCAGCGGCCAGGACGGCAGCACGATGCGCATCAGCATCAGCGACAGCGCCTCTGTTTCGTGGCGTGCGCCAAGCACGTGCAACAGAGGCTCCAGAAAGGGCCAGGCGGCGCAGGCGAAGACGGTCATGACGAGCCCCATGATCACCAGCGACGCGCCAGCGATCTCGCTGGCCTGGCGGCGATTCCCGCGCCCCAGCGCGCGTGCGGTCAGTGCGCTGCCGGCGATCGACAGCCCGATCGAGACCGAGGTGGCAAAGAACAGCAGCGTGCCCGAGTAGCCAAGGGCCGCCGTCAGTTCAGGTTTGCCCAGAAGGCCAATGTAGAACAGGCTCAGTGCCTCCACCGCAAACACCGACACCAGCCCGAAGGCACTGGCGCCCGTCATCGTGAGAACGTGGCGGAGTGTCGAGCCGGTGACCAGTCGTGCTGGCTGCGTGTGATTCTGCGGGCTGAGGGACATGGACTGGAGGCAGGGTCAGCCCCGTGTCTTGCGGTTTCCAGGGACCACCAATGTCAAAGCGAACACCGTGCAGCCCTCAGCGCGGCAGACAGAGCACGCGCTGCGGGTCGACCGACAGCGTGACGGTCGCTCCATCCGCAAACACCTGGTCATTGGCCGTCAGTACCTTGATCTCGATGCTGGCCAGTTGCAGCACATAGCGGTTGCGCGAGCCCAGGTACACGCGGGTGCGAACTCTGGCCTGCAGGCCCGCTCCCCCTCCTGGCGCGAGACCAATGTCTTCCTGGCGCAGGGCCAGCGTGGTCGGGCCGATGGCGCCCGTGTGCGCCGCCAGCACGAGCCGTTGGCCATCGGAAAGCACGGCGACCTTGCCCTCGCCACTGCGCTCGATGCTGGCGGGAACCAGATTGGCCGCGCCCAGGAAGCTGGAGGCGAACGCACTGCCCGGTCGCGCATAGATTTCCGCCGGTGTACCCTGCTGTTCGATGAGGCCGCCGTTGAGCAGGATGATGCGGTTCGACAGGCTCAGCGCCTCTTCCTGGTCGTGCGTGACAAAGATGGTGGTCAGGCCCAGTCGCTTGTGCAGTTCGATGAGTTCGACCTGCATGTCCTCGCGCAGACGCGCATCGAGGTTGGACAGGGGCTCGTCGAGCAGCAGCACCTTCGGCCTCGACACGATGGCGCGCGCCAGCGCCACGCGCTGCTGCTGCCCACCCGAGAGTTGCGCCGGCCGGCGCTCGGACAGGTGACCGAGTTGCACGGTGTCGAGCGCCGCGCCCACCTGTTCCCGCTGCTGTTGCCGCGTGCCCAGATGGCGCATGCGCAGTGGGAAGCGCACGTTCTCGGCCACGCTCAGATGCGGCAGCAGCGCGTAGGACTGAAACATCATGGCGATGTCGCGCTGCTCGGGTGGCAGGTCCGTCACGGCGCGGCCGTCGATCTCGACGCTGCCCGAGGTGACACTTTCCAGCCCCGCGACGACGCGCAGCAGCGTGGTCTTTCCGCAGCCCGAGGCGCCCAGCAGGCTCACGAATTCGCCTGAGGCGATCTCCAGCGACACGCCACGGATGACCGTGTGGGCGCCGAAGGATTTGTGGATGGCATTCAGGCGCACATTCGCCACGACTCAGCTCCTTGCAAAACGGTTCAGCCCGAGGAAGCGGTCGATGACGAGGATCAACAGCACCGTGAGGGCAATCATGATGGCCGAGACGGCGGCCACCGACGGATCGGGGCTGAATTCCAGTTGGCCGTAGATCTGCACCGGCAGCGTGGTCATGTCCGGCTTGCGCAGGAACAGGGAAAGCACCGCTTCGTCGAAGGAGATGTTGAACGCAAAGAATGCGCCAGCGCCAAGCCCTGGCGCGCACTGTGGAACGACTACGATGCACAGGCGCTGCAAGCGGCCGGCGCCCATGGTGCGCGCTGCCTCTTCCAAGAAGGGGTCGGATTCGGCCAGCACGGCCAGCGTCGTGCGGATGACGTAGGGCAGGCAGACCACCGTGTGGCTGACCCACAGCGTGAAGACGGAGACCTGGCCGAACACCTTGCTCCAGAACATGAGCATGCCGATGGCGAAGATGATGGTCGGCAGCACCAACGGCGAGAGGAAGAAGGTGGCGAGTACGCCCGCGAATGGCAGGTTGCCGCGATGCAGGGCGACCGCGGCAGCGCCACCCGCAAGCGTGGCGGCCAGCGTCACCAGCAGCGCCACCTGGAGGCTGGTCAACGCGGAGGCCATGTAGGTTCGAGAGCCGAGCACCTCCTGGTACCAGCGCAGACTCAGGCCCTGGGGCGGAAAGGCGATGAACTCGCTTTGCGAAAATGACACACCGACGACCACCACCAGCGGGGCCAGCAGCACGAGCATGGTCAGCAACACGAGCCCGGTCGCAAGGACGCGCACCGATAGTGGCACCGCCTTAACCATGACGTGCCCCAGTCATCTTCACGTAGGGGATCAGCACCAGCAGCACGCCGACGAACAGCACCACGGCCTGCGCCGCCGCAAATGGCCATTCGAGCGTCTGCGTGACCGACTTGTAGACCGAACCAGCCAGCACCTGGATGCGTGCACCCCCCATCAGACTCGGGGTAATGAACGAACTGGCCGACAACGTGAATACCAGCAGCGATCCGGCCACGATGCCCGGCATGGCCAAGGGCAGCACCACCGTGCGAAGGCTGTCCAGGAAACTGCCGCCCATGGTGCGCGCGGCCTCCTCAAGCCGGGTATCGATCCGGCTGATGACGCCCAGGATCGACAGCGCCATGAAAGGCAACAGTACTTGCACCATGCCGATCATGATCGCCGATTCCGAATGCATGATCTGAAAATTGCGCTCGGCCCAGCCGAGGTCCCGCACCCACTGCGACACCAGGCCGTTGCGGCTGAGCAGCACCATCCAGCCGAAGGTGCGCACCACCACGCTGGTCATGAGCGGCAGGATCACGGCCACCACCATCCACATGCGCAGGCGCGGGCCGACACGGGCCATGATGTAGGCGAAGGGGAACCCTAGCAGCGCGCAGAGCATCGTGATCACCAGCGACAGGCGCACCGTGCGCCACAGGATACCCAGGTAGAAAGGGTCGCTCAGGAAGCGGGAAAAATGCTCCA
>JAYVRP010000182.1:0-7908 GCA_043776215.1 Rhodoferax sp.
GTGCGGGTGAGAATGTTCTTGGTGGTGTTGGAGGGGCCCGGCCCGCATTTGCCGGGCAACGGACTGTGCGCCGCTTGTCACTGTAACCAGTTTGCGCCAGCGGCCGGCCGGGTACCTCGCCGGACACTGGTACGAAGGTGCATGACCTGGATCAAACCGGTCGCGTTTGACTGTCGCTAAGCTCGCGGTAGTTGGATCGCGACCCACCCGATCCCGTCCACTTTCCCGAAACACCGAATGTCCCAACTCGAATGGTCAGACGCTCTGGCCCTGGACCTCCCCGTGATGGACACCACCCACCGCGAGTTCGTTGAATTGCTGGCTGGAGTGGCGACGGCCGATGATGCCAGCCTGTTGCCCCGCTGGGCCAGGTTGATCGCACATACCGACGACCACTTCGGGCGCGAGGACGAATGGATGCGCAGCACGGGTTTTTCGTCGTCGAACTGCCACGGCATGCAGCACAAGGTGGTGCTTCAGGTGATGCGCGAAGGCCTGGAGCGCAGCCATGCGGGTGACCTGGCCGTGGTGCGGCTGCTGGCCCATGAACTCGGCTTGTGGTTTCCGCAACACGCCCAGTCTATGGACGCCGCATTGGCATTGCATCTTCGTGGCATCGGGTACGACCCGCTGACAGGAATCGTGCACATGCCGCAGGCACTGCCACGCAAGGCGATCGAGGGTTGCGGGAGTACCACCTGTTCCGACGCCCACACCGCCGTCGAGCCGGTGTCTGAGCCGGCATGAGTACCGCGCAGCCTTCGCTGACCCATGCACAGGCGCGTGAGGCCGCGCACCATCGTCCGCACGAGGATGTGCAGGCGCTGGTCACCGGCACGCTGTTTGTGGCCCTGGGCGTCGTCATGTTCGGGCAGGCCGGACTGTTGACCGGTGGCACGGCCGGCATCGCTTTTTTGATCCGCTACACCACCGGCATGGACTTCGGGCTGGCGTTCTTCCTGGTGAACTTGCCGTTTTATGTGTTCGCATGGCGCCGCCTGGGCCCGGTCTTCACACTCAAGACTTTCTCGGCCGTCGCCTTGTTGTCGTTGTTCGCGCATCTGTTGCCGCGCGGCATCGCATTCGAGATGTTGTCACCGCCGCTGGCTGCCGTGCTCGGCGGTCTGTTGTGTGGCGCCGGCATGCTGATGCTGTTTCGTCACCATGCCAGCCTGGGCGGCATGAACGTGCTGGTGCTGTACCTGCAGGAAAGAATGGGATGGCGTGCCGGGCGCGTGCAGATGCTGATCGATAGCCTGATCGTGCTGGCTGCCCTGACTGTCGCCGACTGGCCACGTGTGGCCTTGTCGGTGCTGGGAGCAGTGGTGCTGAACCTGACGCTGGCAATCAACCACCGTCCGGGGCGGTACATGGCGGTGTGACGGCGGCGCTATGGGGTGTGGTGCCAGTTCACCTTGGATGAAGGTCTGCAGAAAGTACATCGAGGGCGTACTCGCCGCGCGATGCCGACCAGGATGGAGTGATGCCCTGACGACTCGCCTGGTCGGGTTGCCATGCCCTCAATTTGGCTTGATCATGATGTGCCCTGATGACTGGGTCAGTTTCCGTCCACCTGTACCTTGAAAGACACATCGTTGATCCTTGGGTTGACCGCCTTCGCGATCACATCGACCCTGCCGACGTTCCTTCGAAGTCCGATCATGTTGATGCGCTTCGATACAACAAGCGTTCGTTCACCCTGTGTCGGGGCCGCGTGATCTGTGGCAACAGCGGCAACACAGTCACCGAAGATGAACGGATCCCTGAATGCCGGCAACTTGAATTGGTCCCCAGCTCCCATCTGGTGCGGAACCTCCACGATCCAATCGGCGGCTGCACCTCTGACCTGGGCACGGCGGCCATACACCACTGGTGGGTAGACGAGAAAAGGCATGACGAACCTCTTCCTGGTTTGATTCTTGATACACATCCGCGCCAAAAGCGGAAACTGCTCCTGACTTTGGCCTGATAAAGGCACTGGCAAAGTTTCGGGCGTCGCCTGGATGATCTCCAGGCAACAAAGGATCTCGTCCCCTGGACCGGCCATGAACTTCGGTATGGCCGGATCGTTTGTAAGCTCGATGTACTTGGGCATAACGTGATCTTGTTCATTGCTTTTGGCGTTTGCCCACCATTCGAACCAGACGAATTGATTCACGGGTGGAGCCGTATTGGCTCCCGGGGCGATTTGTTGAGTGGTTCCGATCTGCGGCAAGGCGGCACCATCGAAGGAACTTTGACCGTCCAATCCGACCCATTGGGAACTGCGAAACTCATCCACGCTGCTGGCGGGACGTGAGACAACTGGGATCGTCCAACTGCCCACCACTTGGGTCACGACTACGCCACCCACTGCGGCCACGAAAGCTCCGGACCAGTTCGGGCTGTTCGACTGCCGTGAAACGAAGTTGTCGCGCGCCCAACCTGTCGGCACGCTCTCCGTCCCGGGCGGTATCGCCAAAGTCAATGGCCCCGTTGGATCGATGCTGACCTGGACGAATACTGTGCTTCCAGGAGTACTGTCTGAACGAAGCTGATTCCAAAACCTCTCGAGGTTCGGGGTGGCGGCAGAGTCGGGTGGCCCTGGTAGCCAGTAGCGAGCCCGAGAGGCGTTGTCGCCAAACAAATCGGGCAAGGACACCCCTGCATTTGGAAGCTCCGGATTGACACAACCCCAATCCTCATGGATGGGAACCGCCATGAATGCCTGATCCGTGGCATTGGCCTGAACCGACCTGCCATTGGGCCCTTGGGCATCATCGGTCATGGCCTTGTCCATTCCGTTCGCGCGGCGTCGATCATCAGTTGGTACTTCGACACGAAGTTGGTGCCAGTCTGCTCTGACGGGTCCATGGTGTCGGTAGCCAGCATGCCGCTAAAGAGGTTATCGGCCAACTGCCGTCCACCCAACGAATCAGTGGGCCAATGCAGGCCGGCAATCTCGCGATTGCGTGCAATACGATCGGCCAGTGCCACTAGCCCAGGGCTTGCCGCCGCTGCCACGCTTCCTGGAGTCGCCGGCCCTGTGGCGGAATAGCCTGGTAAGACCGAAAGCAGGCACTTCGTCACCAGCCGTGCCTGGGTCGCATGGCCGCTCGGGAATGAGGAGTGCCCCGGGGTCGCAATTGGTGGCAGCAGGCCAGGAAAAATTTGTGCAGGTCGAATGCGTTTGTAGTAGCCCTTCCAGTATTGGCAGCAGAACAAACCGATCAAACTGGCGACCTGCATCACTTTGCAGTTCGCCGGGTGACTCGCCGCGTGCAACCCCAACAGGTCCATGTAGTAGGTGAGAAATTCGTCACTCTGCGCCGTTATTTCTCCCAATGCATCCGGCCGCTCGTTGAGAACCAGGCGCTTGAGCGTGTTGTATTCCCACTGCGCCGGGGTTGGTTGAAATGTTGCAGGTACATAGTTCGTAGTGCCGACGGTGGTGACAGTGCCCGCATTGGTAACTGTGACCTTCTTTTGAGCGGATACGACAAGATCAAATGTCCCCAAGGCGGTGGTTGAGCCTGGGCCAATCGTTTTGAACTTGGGCACACCGCCAACTTGCACCGCAGAGAAGTCGGCCAATACCTGCCAGGCGGCAAAAAATGGGTCGATCTTGGCGTTCTGAAACGTGTATGTCGAACCAAACGGCGGCACACTGACCGTGGCTTGATCAACACCAGCTTCTGTAATGAACGGCAGGTCGACTCGGTCCGCGATCATCAGCGAGCGGCCTCCTCCTGCTGAATTCCCGGCGTTTGCCGTGTTCGCGGTATTGGCCGTATTCGCTGTATTCGCGCCCATGTTGTCGACTCCTCGTTGGTGGCTGGTTTGAAAAAGCGTCAGTCCGGCAGGCCGGCCTGGCGCAGGCGGTTGATCCAGGTGTCGAGCGTCACACCCTTGAAGGGGCAGCGCGGCGTGTAGGTGGACAGGCGAAACGCCGGTTGCACGCGTAGCAATTGCTGGGCCGCGCCGCGCGCTTCGTCCATGCGCTCCAGTGCCACCAGACTCGCGGTCAGCGTGCGCAGGTTGAAGGCCACGCCGGCGTTACGGCCGGCCGCCATGCGGGCGAAGGCGACGGCTTCGGCATGGTCACCATTGAGGTAATGCGCCTGGCCGAGAACCCCCACTGGCCAGAACTGGTGCGCGTCCACCGGTGACAGGCGCACGCCCTGCTGGCCCCGGGCGACGGCAAGCTTGGCATGCCCCAGATAGCCGCAAGTGGCACAACTCATGGTGTGGGCCAATGCCGAGCTTGGACCCACCTCGACCGCGCGGTCCAGGTAGACCATGGCCTTGTTGAAATCGTGCAGCAGAAAAGACTGGACATGCCCGTAGATGGCCAGCCCTTGAGGGTCATCGGGGTTCAGTTTGATCGCGGTTTCGGCCAGGCGGGATGCTTCGGTCGCATCGGCGATCGGATCCGTCGACCAGCCTTCGCCTACGCGAAAGACATGCCAGTAGGCCGCGTAGGAAAAGGCGGTGGAGTAGGACGGGTCCAGCACCATGGCTTGCTGCAGCAGGCCACGCGCCCGCGCGGCCGACTCGGCGTCGATGCGGAACATCTGGTCGATGCCCTGCAGCATGAGGTCATAGGCGGTCATGTTCTGCGGGTGTTTGCGTTTGGCGCGCAGCAGTTCCCGGGCTTGAACCTGCGGTGCAATTGTCCGCACCACATCCAGCGCGATGCGATCCTGCAGTTCAAAGAGCTCGGCCAGTGGCCCATCGTGCCGGTAGGCCCGGATGATTGCGCCTGTCTCTGGCTCCGACAACTCAGCCAGCACGCGCAATCGGCCGCCGGCCCGCTGCACACTGCCATGCAGCACGTAACGCACACCCAGCTCCCGGGCGACGCGGCGCTGGTCGATCTCGTCACCGCCCATGCCCAGCGTGGAGCCGCGCGCAATGACAAACAACTCCTTGAACCCCGCCAGCAGGTGGATGATGTCGTCCACGATGCCATCGGCGAAATAGGCGTCCTCGGTGTTGGCCATGTTCTTGCGGAACGGCAGCACCGCGATCGACGGCCGTGCGTCGTCGCCTGGTGGCACCATGCCCGGCGACGCGACCGCTGACGAAGCAAGGTGCAGGCAATGCATCCGGACCGGGCGAGCGATGTTGTGCAGGTAGAGCTCACCCAGATCGACGGTGACGGTATCGGTGTCGGCGACATCCACCAGAGAATCTGCGACCACCTTGGACATCGCGATGCCCCCGGGTGGCGCGTAGGTCTGCATCCGGGCGGCGACATTGACGACATCGCCGTACACCGTGCCGTCTGATTTTTCGATCACGTCACCCATGTGTACGCCGATACGGAAACGCATGCGGCGGGTGTCGGGCAGGGAAGCGTAGCTGGCTTCCAGCTCCTTCTGCACGGCCATGCCCGCCAGGACCGCGTTTGCGCCCGGGTCGAACATGGCCAGCACGGAGTCCCCGGTCATGTCGATGACCCTGCCATGGTGGCGTTCTATCTGTGACCTGAACAGGGCGCGCGCATCGTCCAGCGCTGCCACCGTCGCGCGAGCGTCGAGAGACATCAGACGCGAATAGCCGGCCACATCGGCTGCCAGGATCGCAGCGGGGTGTTGTTGGAGTTCGGAGCCAGGCACCTGGGATTCACCTACCGTTGGGGGTCACCTCAATGCGTCGGATGCTACGCCGAACAACTGAACACCGCAACATGACCCGGGTGACGCAGCGCCGGTTGATATGGCTGTGGCGACAGCAGCGTCAACTACCGTCCGGCCGCCTCACAGGCGCAATGGCGACGCCAGGATTTACCGCACCAAAGCCGCCGCCAGGGCGTCGTGTCGGCTGACGATCAGGCGTAAATCCAGCGCAGTCATGCCGCCCTCCCGCACCACCACCCTTCCATTCACCACCACCCACGCCGCCTGCGCGCTCGCACACAACACCAGCGCCCCCACCGGGTCGTGCACTGCACCACCAGCAAAGCCCAGCGTATCCAGATCAAACAGCGCCATGTCCGCGCACATGCCCACCGCGAGGTGCCCGATGTCGCTGCGGCCCAGCACCTGGGCGCCGCCCCGCGTGGCAAGGGCCAGCGCATCGCGCGCACTCATGTCCGACGGTCCCTTGTCGCAACCGAAGGGTTCGAGCGAGCGCCCCACCCGCGCCAACAACAACGCCTGGCGCGCCTCGTTGACCATGTGCGCTGCGTCGTTGCTGGCGCTGCCGTCTACACCCAAACCAACCGGCACACCAGCGCCGAGCATCTTGCGCACAGGTGCAATGCCGCTTGCCAGGCGCATGTTGCTGCAGGGGCAGTGGGCCACGCCAGTGCGCGTGGCGGCAAACAGGCGGATGCCCTCGTCGTCGAGCTTCACGCAGTGGGCATGCCACACGTCGTCGCCCAGCCAGCCCAGGTCCTGCGCGTACTGGGCCGGTGTGCACTTGAATTTTTCCCGGCTGTAGGCGATGTCGTGGTCGTTCTCGGCCAGGTGGGTGTGCAAACGCACCTTGTACTGGCGCGCCAGCGCCGCGGATTCGCGCATCAGGTCGCGGCTCACACTGAACGGGGAACACGGCGCCAGCGCGATTTGCACCATCGCACCAAAGGACGCGTCGTGGTATTGCTCGATCAGGCGCTGGGAGTCCTTGAGGATGAAGGCCTCGTCTTCCACCAGGCTGTCGGGCGGCAGGCCACCCTGCGACTGGCCCACGCTCATGCTGCCGCGGCAGGCCACAAAGCGCATGCCCACCGCGCGCGCTGCCTCGATGCTGTCGTCAAGTCGTACGCCATTGGGGTGGATATACAAATGGTCGCTGCTGGTGGTGCAGCCGCTTTGCAGCAACTCGGCCATGGCCACCTGGGTCGACACGTGCACCATCTCGGGCGTGAGCCTGGCCCAGATCGGGTACAGGCCGCGCAGCCAGCTGAAAAGCTCGGCGTTTTGCACCGCTGGAATGGCGCGCGTGAGCGACTGGAACATATGGTGGTGCGTGTTCACCAGCCCCGGCGTGACCAGGTGATGGCGCGCGTCGATCACCTCGTCGGCCTGCTGCGGCAGTTCGCTGGCCGCGCCAATCGCCTCGATGCGCTTGCCGCGCACGAAGATGGAGGCATCGCGCAGTTCACGCGCGCGCAGCGGGTCCGGGTGATCGAAGGTGGCGATGCAGCGCGCATGGCGCACCAGCAAGGTCTTGTCTTGGGCAGCAGTTGTCATGGTGAATCGAAAGAAGCTGTGGTTGGGTGAGCCACGGGACGCCGGCACGGCACAATGCAGCGAGGAGGCGCAACCATGCCCGGCGACCATACTATCCCGCAACCTGCGGCGCAACCTCGCGCATTTCTCGAATACCTCTTTAGAGCCGCCGTGCTGCGGGCCCTGCCGCTGCACAGCATGGCTGCCTGGCTTCCTGCGCCGCCGACTGCGGCATCGGGCGGGCGCACGCTGGTGCTCGGCGCCGGAAAGGCCGGTGCTGCCATGGCGCAGGCGGTTGAGGCCTTGTGGCCGGCTGATGCGCCTCTGCAGGGGCTGGTGGTCACGCGGTACCACCACGTGCCGTTGCGGCCACCCGGACTGGCGCAACGCATTGAGGTGGTCGAGGCGTCCCATCCGGTTCCGGATGCGGCAGGGCAGCACGCGGCGCGACGCATCCTGGAGTTGACCCGGGCGCTGACACCGGACGACCTGGTGCTGTGCCTGGTGTCGGGTGGGGCATCGGCACTGCTGACGCTGCCCATCGCGTTGATCACGTTGACCCAGAAGCAGGCACTGAACCAGGCTTTGCTCGCCAGCGGCGCAAGTATTTCGGAGATCAACTGCGTGCGCAAGCACCTCTCGCGCATCAAGGGCGGGCGCCTGGCCGCTGCCTGCGTGCCGGCCCGTGTGGTCACGCTGGCGATCAGCGATGTGCCCGGCGACGACCCCGGCACGATCGGCAGCGGCCCCA
>JAYVRP010000183.1:0-7908 GCA_043776215.1 Rhodoferax sp.
CGCCATGAAAATGTCCTGGAAATCGCAGATGCGTCATTGTCGCCCAGGCCGATGGTCCGGCGCGCAAAAGCGCGCTGCCTGGACGACCATCTCACCCACGCGCAGCACCAAGGCCGAATGCCGCTCGAGAGTGGCGCCCAGTTGCGGCAGCTCGGCGCGCTTCGCGCGAAGCCCCCAGTGCGCTGTCGTGGTGGAACGCGGGACCACCCGTCGGGGCAAGGCACCGCGTCGTGCGCGCAAATCCTGATTCATGCGCATGCTCAATACGAACACAACACGAACTGCCGCGGCATGGCTAGAATGTTTTCATGTGGGGGGGTAGCTCAGCTGGGAGAGCGCTGCGTTCGCAATGCAGAGGTCGGGAGTTCGATCCTCCTCCTCTCCACCACCGATCAAGGGCAAAACGTGCGCTGCTGTTTTCCGCACCCCGCTGGAGGCGACGGCTGGCGGGGGTTCCGGGGCAATGCGAATTCAGAGCACCCTGATTTCGACCCAGTTTCCGGTCCCCTGCCCTCCATTTCCGTCTCTATTCTCTGTTTATGCGGAGGTCGTCCTTCGCACTGGGCTCAGCATCCATGCGGGGTTGCGAGGCGTTGGTTTGCACTGAACTTCGCCTACCAGTCCAGTCGGTAGCCGAGTTCCCGGTTGGAATCCTGCGACAGGCGGGATTTCACGATCGATAAGCGCATCCTTCTGCCACTGCGTCAGACGCTACTCGATACCCCATCGCCCGATAGCCGCTTTGGCGCTTGTCACACATTCGCAGCAGCGCGGGATGCCCGACGTCGACGAAGCCGTGGCATTTCAGCAGCGCGATGAGGCGGGCGTATTCGCCCTGCGCGGCTGCGAGCGCATCGCGGTCAGCCATCGACTCCGTGCGCGGCAAGCAGGTCGTCAGTCGCATCGCCAACTCCGTAACCAAAGTTGTGACTGATGCGTCGAACCTGATCCAGTCGTTGCAAGAGAGCTGATCGCGCTGGGTCGGGCTAGGCGGTAATGATCCTCAAGGCCTGCTCGAACATCCGCACCAGCGCAATGAAATATGCTTCATCCTGCAGGCCGACTTCACTGCTGAAGCCGGCCCCTCGTTCGCAAAAGTAAACCATCAGTTCTGCCAGGCCGTCGGACTGTCCAACGGCCTTCTTGTAGTCCGTAATCGCCTTCTTGGCCTTGGCGACCGAGATGTCCTGGTTCTTGAACACACCGGCCACAGCCAGCGGTCGATGGTCGCCTTGTAGGGCTTAAGCACATCGCCGCCAAGTGCGAAGCGCGCGTGCAGAAATGCCTGGTTGTCCTTGCTGGCTGCGTACAGGTCCTGCACGAGCGCGATCAGCCCGGCGCGGTCGAAGTCGGCGAGCCTGGTTTTGACGTCGCTCCATGAGGGGGTGGACTTCTTGCTGGCATTCATGTTCAGTGCGCTTCGGCTTTGAACACCCGTTCCAGCGTCGCCGGCAGCAGCGCCGCGTTGGCTCGGCGGATGGCGTTGTGCCGGGATTTGAGGGCGGCAACTTCGGCTTGCAATCGGTCGAACGTTTGTTGTGCGGCCAGGGACGGCAAGGGCACTTCGATTGCCAATAGCGCCGAGGCTGTCATCGTCCGATTCCGGGCCGCGGTACCAGGCGATGCAGCGTAGATTTTGCCGAATCCCTCCTCGGTGGTGAAGTAGTACCAAAGGAAACCAGGAACAGCGACTTCTGCGCTGGCTTCACAAGTCAGCATGCGGTGATTGCCTACACAGCCGTTGTCTTCGGATTTGGCAATGGCAATGGCCTGCTCCCAAGCCATGATGTTGCTGAAAACCAAGTCACCGGCCGATATTCGGTACAAGTCTTGCCACGAGAAGTCTGAGCCCCGAACTGTGCGGCGCTGAAACGTGCCTTTGTAGAAGCTGCGCACGCCCAGCTCGGTGTAGCTTCTTTCTGGCTCGATGACAATTTCGCGCCGGACCAACGGCGCCGCGTCGGCCATCGGCCGCAGCGGTGCGTCGGCAATGGCATCGCGGAAACGCAGGGCCAGCAGGTGTTCGGCGTCCCGCTCGACCGCATCGAGATGCGATTCAACCTGGCGTATTTTCTCCGCCAGCGCGTCGAGGCGGGCGACGAGGGCCCGTTGTTCGGACAATGGTGGAAGCGCGATCTGCTGGTGAAGAAAGCGGTCCTCCTTTATGCGCACACGGTTGGTGGTGCCTTCACTGGCGGCTTTGCACAGGTCAACAAATGGTGTCGAGCGGACCAGCCAGCCCATGAACGCCGCATCGCATTGTGCTGGGTCACGAAACTCGAACGAAGGAAAGTCGTTGCTGACAATGGCACCGTCGAGATCGGGCGGCACCAGACCAATCGCTCCATTTCGGGCGTCGATCTTGGACAGGATCAACTGGTTGGCACGGACGACACGGCGAACCGAGACGACATCGCCACCTCGCACCTTGCCTCGGCTGATGACGCCTTTGCCCCAGAGCTTGATCGTGACCTCGTGGTACTCGGCTTCAGGGTCAATCACCGCGGATTCTTCGGCGCGAAGCAGCAAGTCGCCCAGCGCGACTCTTGGCCACGCCTTCATGCCTCGCCCTCCGCATCGCCACCGCGCCCTATCCGCCGCGCTTCCAGTTCCCGCCGAGTCTTGTCCAGTTCCCCGGCCAGCAGCTTTTCATCCGGCAGCACGGTCTGGTATTCGGCGGCCATAACCATGTTGGGCAGACCTTGCAGCGCGTAATGCGCTTCGTTGCTGCCTTTGCTGGTGCACAGGATCAAGCCCACTGGCGGGTTTTCGCCGGGTTTTGTCCAGTGCTCTCGGGCATAGTTCAGGTACATATGCATCTGCCCGGCATCGGCATGGCTGAACTTGCCTATTTTGAGGTCGATCACAACCAGGCAGCGCAGACGACGGTGGAAGAACAGCAAGTCGATGCGGAACCAGGTGTCGTCCAGCCGTAGGCGGCGCTGGCGGCCCACGAAAGCGAAGTCGTCGCCCAACTCCAGCAGAAAGTCGGCGAGATGTTCGACCAGGGCTTCTTCCAGATCGGCCTCGGAATACTCGTCCTTGAGGTTGAGAAACTCCAGCACGAATGGGTCCTTCAGGGCCTGTTCGGGGCTGACGAGATCGCCCGGCTGCGCCACTTCGGCTTTTTGCAGCATCGACGCCTTGTTGCGCGACAAGGCGATACGCTCATAGAACTGGCTGTTGACCTGCCGGTCCAGCTGCCGCACCGACCAGCCGCAGCGCAGGGATTCGGTCTCATAAAAGGCGCGGGCCTGCGGGTTCTTGACGGACAGCAGGCGGACGTAGGCCGACCACGGGAGCGGAAAGGCTTGGGCCAGCGCGGGCAGATCCAGAGATTGTCCAGACGTCGTCTGGATATTTCCAGCCACGGCAGATTTGCTAGACGGCGTCTGGCGAATTCGAACGGTGGCAGATTTTGCAGACGCCGTCTGCAAAATCTGGTCAGCAGGCCGAGCGAGGTAGAAGGCGCGCATCTGGGCCAGATTGCGCCAGCCAAAGCCACGCCCAAATTGTCCACTCAAGTCGGCGCCCAGGCGTTTGATCATCCCCTCACCGTAAGTCGCCCGTTCCTGCCCGCCCTGCTCGAACTCGACGATGCGCCGGCCGACCGACCAGTAGGTGGTGGTCATCACCGCATTGACGCTTCGCGCCGCAGCGCGGCGGGCCGCTTCCAAGAGCGAGACGATGTCGGCGTGGACGGCCGCGTAGTCGGCCTGATTCGGCGCCAGATCTGTCATGCCTGCACCTCGGACACCAGCGCCTCGATTTCGCCCAGCAGGCGCATCACTTCCATCTCGTGGCTGCGCATGGAGGCAATCAGCTGCTTGGGGTCGGCGTGTTCCAGCCCTGCTTTGGCGTGGGGGTTCTTGAGGTCGAGGTTGTAGATCGGCCAGTACAGGGCATCACCTTCAGCCTGTGCCGCTTTCGCCGCCTGCTCGTGAGCCGATTGCTCACTCTTCAGCGCCTTGATGCGAACTTGCAGCGCCGCCTTCTGGCCATTGGCGGCGGCGCCGACTTCCTGCTCCAGTTCGCGGATGGGCTTGCCCAGGCGAATAGCCGCATTGCGTTGACCTTCAGCCCGCAGCCAGTGCGGTGTTGCAGCCTCGACGGCGGCGGCGCGCCTGGCGGCAAAGTCGACCTTCCAGGCCTGCGGGTTCTCTTCACGCGCATTCCACCAGTCAGCTGCCTGCGCAAACTCCTCGAATTGCAGCGGTGCGGTCTTGCTGTACTTCTTGCGCCCCTCGGGCAGGGGCAACTCGTAGTACCAGATGGTGTCGGTGGGGCCACCACGCTCGAAAAACAGCAGGTTGGCCGGAATGTCGGTATACGGGGCGAACACGCCTTGCGGCAGGCGTACGATGGTATGCAGGCGGAACTCCTTGAGCATTTCCGCCTTGATGACGGCGCTGATACCGTCGCCGAACAGAGTGCCGTTGGGCACAACTACGGCGGCGCGGCCACCTCGGACGGCAGGTTTGCCACCCGGAACAGGGGCGCCTGCCACGCGAAGCTTGCGCATGATGTACTGCAGGAACAGCAGCGCGGTTTCCGCCGTTTGCATATTGGGCGGAAAGTTGGCCTTGATGCCGACCTCCTCCTCGCCTCCGAAGGGCGGGTTGGTGAGGATGACGTCCACGCGTTCGTTATGGCCGATCTCGTTGACCCGCCGATCCAGCGTGTTGCCGTAGGCGATCTGAGGCGCTTCCAGGCCGTGCAACAACAGGTTCATCTGCACCAGCATGTAGGGCAGCGGCTTGGCCTCTTGCCCGTAGAGGGTGTTTTGCTGCAAAACGCGGCGTTGGTCGGGCGTATCGACCTGCGGCGCGATGTGGTCGTAGGCTTCCACCAGAAAACCGCCGGTGCCGCAGGCCGGGTCGAGCACGGTTTCGCCCAGGCGCGGGTCACTCACCTGCACCATGAAGCGCACCACCGGGCGCGGGGTGTAGAACTCACCCGAGTCGCCGGCCGCGTCGCGCATCTCGCGCAACATCGACTCGTACAGGTGCGACAGCGTGTGGATCTCTTCACTGGCGCTGAAGTGGATGCCATTGATCTTGTTGACGATGTCGCGCAGCAGGTACCCGTGTGCCAGGACCACCATCCCCGCCCGGATGCACGATGACCTTGTTGGCCTTGTGCGGCACAAAGCGCATTGGAATGAATGTCGTGAATTTCACGAGGTTTTGGTCTGCCGGGGCTCGCGCTTCGCCAGCCCTGCCTTGCGCAACGTGGTCATGCCATTGCCTCCTCATGTTCCTGCAGCTCAGCACAAATGGAAATCGGCGCCAATTCGCCGGCCAGGCCGGACCACCCAGTAGCGTGCCAGTCAATCTCGATGCCATCCTTGCGCATCTGAACGCGTTCCACCAGCAGCCGGATCAACCGCACCTTCTCGGCTGGAAACAGTTCCCTCCACACCAATGCAAGATTGCGCATCGCGACCACCACTGTGGGTTCATCGATTCTGGCGTCGTGGCGCTGGACGTCGTCCCACACCGCCTGAATCGTCTGCGGCGATTGCAATGCCGCCTGTACGTGCTCGACCACCAGGTCCTCGATCGACCCTGCAGGGATCGAACCAATCGGATTCGTACCCCGACCGAACTTCTTGTCCGAGCTTGGCATGTAATACCGGTATTGCCGCCCGCTGCGCTTGTTGGTGAAGGTCGGACTCATCCGGTCGCCATTGGGCGCAAATAGCAAGCCGCGCAGCAATGCCGTCGGACTGTCGCGGCTGGCCGTTGCGGCGCTTCGCCCGGTCGCTTTCTCCGCCAGGATGCTCTGCACCTTATCCCACAGTTCACGATCAATGATGGGCGGGTGCAGCCCGTCGTGCACCGTGCCCTTGTGGCGGATCTGACCAATGTAGATCGGGTTGCGCAGCGCCTTGTAAATATTCTGCTTGCTGATCGGGTTGCCGATACGATCCACGCTCTTGGTATTGGTCCAGGATTTGGTGGTCACGCCATCACGGACCAACTCTCGCGACAGCAGCGTGCTGGAGCGCAATTCGACTAATCGCTGCCAGATCGCCCGCACAGTCTTGGCCTCCGCCTCGTTGATGACCAAGGCCCGGTTCACAACGTCATACCCCAGTGGCGGCACGCCGCCCATCCACATCCCCTTGGCCTTGGACGCGGCGAACTTATCCCGGATCCGCTCGCCAGTCACTTCGCGCTCGAACTGTGCAAACGACAGCAGGACATTGAGCATTAGTCGGCCCATGGACGTCGCCGAATTGATCTGCTGCGTCACCGCGCTAAAACTCGCGCCATACGACACCAAGACCGAAATCACGGGGCATGGATTTCGCGCGATGGCGCGGACCATTCTTCATCAAGAACTTGGCTTCGCCCCGGAACTCATTGAACACCAACTTGCCCACCGTGTTCCCGATGCACTTGGCGCAGCCTGCAACCGGACGAAATTCATAAAAGAGCGCCGGGTGATGATGCAGAAGTGGTCTGACTTTTTGGACAAGCTGAAGGCGGGCGGTGATGTGATCCAACTGCCCGGCACGAAAACTTGACTGCACAATGAGCGACAAGCTTGCAACCGTAGTCGTTCGCAACAAAGGAACGGGGCTGACGATTGGAAATCTAACGACATATTTCCGGTCCAACCGGGACGGACTCGCGCGCTCAGGAGTGTTGATGGGGGGCGTTGGTCTGGCTGGACGCATGCTGGGTAGCCGCAACCCCACCGCCTGACCGACGTACAGGCGTGCAATGCGCTAGACTGAGCAGATGAACACCGTATTTACTGCCATCGAATCAGAGTTCACTTCTTCTGAGCAAGAGCGGGCTTACGGCCAATGGTTGCGTGCCAAGGTCGAGGCGTCTTTGGTGAGGGCAGATGACCCCAAGACGCCCCGCCACAGCACCGATGAAGTTATGCGACGCATGGATGGTATTGTTCGGGCTGCACAGGCCAAACATGCTGCAAGTCGTCTGGCTTGAATCGGCCATTGAAGATCTCGCGGCGATTACCACCTACATCGCCGACCGCAATCCTGCAGCGGCCAGCAAACTCAATGCACGATTGCAAGACGACGCAGATTTATTGGGCGAGCTGCCCGCCATCTATCGTCGTGGCCCTGTCGTTGGCACTCGCCAATTTGTCAGCCATCCTAACTTCATCCTGATCTATCGCGTCACCACCGTTGCCGTTGAAATCCTCAACGTGGTTCACTCACGCCAACAGTACCCCTAACGCTTGGAAGGTCGACCGAGGATAGCCAACTGGGTGAGGGCGTGTACCGCGAGGTGCTGAAGACCACCGATGATTTCGAGCGTGCAGCCATATTGCACAGGGCCGCCATCGCTACAGTTCAGGCCAACGTGCGCAAGCGCCTGATGCGCGCCTTTGTGGCGCGTAGCCATCTGGAGTCGCATGACGCCAAAGACATGGCAGGCTACGCCCACGGAGGCGGATTTTCTGTCGACGCCGGGGTGCTGATCTGGTGTACCGCTGCAGCAAAAGCCATACGGTGAATAGGCAAATCAAACGGCATGTTTTCGTGCGTGAATAGGCAAATCAAACGGCATGTTTTCGTGCCCACCGGGACCGAATGACCCGCACTGGGTGGTACGACGGGGAGTTCTTTGGGGGTGTTGGCCTGGCCGGCCGCACACTGAGCAGCCGCGACCCTGCGGCCGGACCTGAAAGTCGCCTGGACATCGGGCAAACCCGCACGCTTCGTGGCCCCTCACCGGGCTGTGCCCGCGCCAGGCGCAGCCCCTCCCCGCAGCCCGGAGTCCCGGACCGCCTTCACGCCGCCTGCTGACGATCTGCGCGCGCCGGCACCCGAGGCGGTGCCCGGGCCTGCAGCCCCAGGTGCGTGAGGATCCGCTCTATTGCCGGTGCCTCCAGGATGGCGGCGATGATCTTGAGCTGACCGCCGCA